>JANMTH010000336.1:0-4411 GCA_031390305.1 Thermoflexaceae bacterium | reverse complement strand
GCGGCGCTCGCCTCCAGCTCCGTCCCGATCTCGTCGATCACGATCACTTCCGGCATGTGGTTCTCTACCGCTTCGATCATCACGGCGTGCTGCGCCGCCGGCGTCGCCACCTGCATCCGCCTCGCTCCGCCGATAGCCGGGTGGGGGATATCGCCATCGCCACCGATTTCGTTCGACGTATCGACGATGATCACGCGCTTGTTCGCGTCGTCCGCGAGCACTCGCGCCACCTCCCGCAGCATCGTCGTCTTCCCTACGCCGGGCCGTCCCAGCAAGAGGATGCTCTTGCCCCCCAGGACAAGGTCCTCGATCACCCGGATCGTCCCGTAGATCGCCCGTCCGACTCTGCACGTCAGGCCCACCACTTTCCCCCGCCGATTGCGGATGCAAGAGATGCGGTGGAGCGTCCGTTCGATGCCCGCGCGGTTGTCGTCGCCGAATGCGCCGATCCGTAAGATCACGTACTCGAGGTCCTCTTCGGTCACCTCGTGGTGGCTGAGCACGACTTCGCGGCCGGGGTATCGCGCCTCCGGCAGCCGCCCCAGGTCCATCACGATTTCGAGCAGGTCGATCCGCCGCGTTTCGTCCGCCAGGGCCTCGGTGATCCGCGGCGGCAACGATTCCAGAAGGAGATCGAGGTCGTCCGTCACGATCTGTTCGTAGGGCAGAGGGGTCATCGTTTCGCTTTGCACCACAGTCATTGCGGCAGCGCGAGCGTTTCCGCCGGCACCGCCACCACCTCCTTGAGCGAATTCATCACGGCCAGCCGCCGTGCACAGACCTGGCGCACGCCCAGGGGCGTGTAGCCTCGATTTTGGAGGGCGCTCTCCATCGCCTGGTCCTCGCCCAGAACCAGTACCGCATGGCGCCCCCCGTGCTGTTCGATACAGTCCAGCGCCGCCTCCGTCGCGCCCGCTTCGCCAGCCTCAACCATCAGCCGGCATTCGCGGTCCGCCAGCCCCACCCAGGCCGAAAGCGCGCCCCGCTCTCCGTCGGCCACGAACTCCCGCTCGCAGTCGTACGAATCGAGGACCGCGCGAAACTCCTGGAGCGTCACCGCCTCCGCCCGGCGCACGATCTCCGGGATCGTCCGCGCGTACAACCGGAAGACGCCATGGCGGTCCGTCCGGTTCACAGGCCGCAGGCCCCCTGGCCCCGGTCCGTTCTCGTTCGTGTGGTGCCGGGGGAGCGCGTACAGCAGCTCGCGACGGTAGGAAACCAGCCCCCCGGCGCGCACCGCGCCCTCATGCGGCGTCGATTCCGGACAACGCATGAACAGCCGCCGGCCCTGCCGCCGCGCGACATCGCCCCCGCACTCGGAGATCAGCGTGGCGACCGCTTCGTCGTCCATATCACGCGCGATCCGCAGCGACACCACCTCCCAGGATGAACCTCCCGAGAGCTCGCGCGCTACGAGCACCCCCCGGTAGCCGAGACCGCGCTTCACCCCGAGGACGAGCGTCCGGGGGACACGCGGCAGATTCGTCAGCCCCGTCGCCGCCAGCCCCGAAGCGACCAGCAGGTTCTCGCCAGACCGCGTCGCTACCACCTCCGTCGAGAGGCGGCGCATTTGCGGCCAGAGCGTGGCCGCGTCGATCGGACTCAGCGGGTCCGCGTGCAATTCGCTCATGGCGTCCCCACCGGCGCGCGCGCCGCCGTCTCCGCTCGCCAGTACGACGAACCATCGGCCGTGCGCTCCAGGAACCCGAAGTCGCAGAGGTAGCGCCGCAGCATCGTGTGGTCGCCGAACGTGTGCGCCTGCACCAGAAGCGTGTTCACCTCGTTCTCGGTGTACCGCCGGCCTCGTTCGAAGCGGCCCGCCAGGTGTTCGACCGCGATCTGTTTCGCCTGCTGCTTCGCTGGCCAGATTGTGATTCGTCCCGCTGTGTCCAGATACGGAACCAGCTCCAGCGGTGCACCCTCCGGAGCCGCCGGCCTGCGGCTGCCTACGTGCCCAATCGTCAGGAAGTAGGCGTGCAGCCGCGAATCGCCCGTCAGCTCCGGGTGGAACGAGGTCGCCAGCATGTTCCCCTGCCGCGCCGCCACGATCGTGCCGTCAGCGAGGCGGCAGAGCGCCGTAGCGGGCTTCCGCACCTCCGTGATCAACGGTGCCCGGATGAAGACCGCGTGGAACGGCCGCCCCTCCAGCCCCTTCACCTCCAGGTCCGCTTCGAAGCTATCCAGCTGCCGGCCGAATGCGTTCCGTTTCACGCTGATCTCCATCATCTCGATCCCCGGCCGGTCCAGGTTGTCGACCTCCTTCGCCAGGAGAATCGCCCCCGCGCACGTGCCCCATACGGGCAGCCCGCTCGCGCAAAACGCCCGTACAGGCTCGCGCAGGTTGTTCGAAATGAGCAGCCGCGCGATCGTCGTGCTTTCGCCGCCCGGGATGATCAGCGCGTCCAGGCCATCAAGCTGCTCCGCCTTCCGAATTTCGCGGACAGCGTGGCCCAGCCGCTCCAGCATCTCGCGATGCTCGCGGAAGTCTCCCTGCAAGGCGAGGACGCCAACGGTCTTTCCACCGCCGGCCGGTATGTCGTTCATAGGCACGGTTCGCCCGCTGGAGTACGGGCGCGAAGTGAGATAGCTGGGCAGAGCGGCAATGACGAGCGGGCGGCGAATCGCAACGGCAACAGCGGCGGCATCCCGGCGGAGTCTTGCCCCAAGTGTAGCGGAACCGTCCGGCACTCACACCACTCCCCGCGTGAACCTTTCGCGAACAAGGCGATGGCACGCTTCCACACGACGCGAACCACGAAACCGTGTCAACCGCTCGCCGAAAGGCGTAGACTCCCGGCATGCCATCCGAGCGGATGCTACGACGGATCGACGCGTTCCTCGACGAGGCGGATGAAGCTGTCTCGCGCAAGGACTGGCCCTCGGCTGCCGAACTCGCCCGCGCGGTCCTCGCCATCGACGGGGCGAACGAGGATGCTCTCGCCTTCCTGCGGATGGCGACCACCGCCGCGGGCGCTACCGGTGCGGCCGCCGGCGAGCTTCCCGCCGCCGCACCGGCGCTCGCCTTGCCCGCCTCGTTTGTCTCCGGACGCTACCGCGTGCTCCGGCTGCTGGGGACGGGCGCCCGCAAGAAGGTCTACCTGGCGCGCGACGAGCGGCTGGGCCGTGAGGTCGCCTTCGCCGTCATCGCCGCCGACGGCCTTTCGCCTGGCGACCGCGAGCGCGTCCGCCGCGAGGCCCAGGCGATGGCCCGGCTCGGCGCGAGCCCCCACCTCGTCTCCATCTACGACATCGGCGAGGACGGCTCCGACATCTTCACCGTGCAGGAGTTCATCTCCGGGGGAGACGTCGCCAGCTTGCTGGCCGGGGCCGTTGGCCGTCAGCCGCTAGCCGTTGGCCATGCGCCCGGCCTGCCCCTCGAACGGACGCTCGCCATCGCCAAGGACGTCTGCCGGGCGCTGACGGCCATCCACGCCGCCGGCATCGTCCATCGCGACCTCAAGCCCGCGAACGTCTTCCTTGCCGAGGACGGCTCGGCCCGTGTCGGCGACCTTGGCCTCGCCGGTGTCGCGGGACTCGACCGCATCACCCAGCACGGGACCATGCTCGGCACCGTCGCCTATATGCCCCCGGAGCAGGCGCTCGGTGGCGAGACCACACCCCAGGGGGACCTCTACTCGCTCGGCTGCATGCTCTACGAACTGGTCACGGGACGCCCGCCATTCATCGGCGAAGACCCGACGGCCGTCATCTCCCAGCACGTGAACACGCCGCCCGTCGGCCCGAGCTGGCTGACCGAGCACTGCCCACCCGACCTCGAGACGCTCATCCTCCAGCTCCTCGGCAAGGTGCCCGCCGACCGCCCGAAGTCAGCCGCCGACGTGCTTGCGGCCCTTGAGCGCGTCGATCCCACCCAGAAGAGCGCCAGCCACTCCGGCTCGAACGAGCTCTCGCGCGTCGCCCGCGGTGTCTTCGTCGGTCGCGGCCCCGAACTGGAGAAGCTGCGCAAGGCCTTCGACGAAGCCTTCGCCGGTCGCGGCAACCTCGCGATGCTCGTGGGCGAGCCGGGCATCGGCAAGACGCGCGCCGCCCAGGAGCTGGAGACCTACGCCCGCATGCGCGGCGCGACCGTCCTCTGGGGGCGCGCCCACGAAGCCTCAGGCGCTCCCGCCTACTGGCCCTGGGTGCAGGCGGGACGGCAGTGGGCAAGCCTCCACGACCTCGCTACCATCCGCGAGGAGATGGAGCAGACCCAGGGCGAACTCGTGCGCCTCTTCCCCGAGCTGCGCAACCGCCCCGGCTTCGTCGAGCCTGAACCGATCAACGACCCCCAGTCGGCCCAGTTCCGCCTCTTCGACGCCTACGTCACCCTCGTGCGGGCGATGACGCATGCCGGACGCAGCGTGAGCGACTCCGCCGGAGCTCCCCCTCGCCCGCCGCGGCGGGAGAGGGG
>JANMTH010000295.1:0-2226 GCA_031390305.1 Thermoflexaceae bacterium | reverse complement strand
AGCGCCTCGAGGAACTGGGGAAGGGTGGTGTTGCCGTAGGCGTAGGTGCGGAAGTAGTGGCGCATGCCTTCGCGGAAGCCATCGAGACCGATAGTGGCGACGAGCTGCTTGAGGACGGAGGCGCCCTTCCCGTAGGTGATGCCGTCGAAATTGAGGAAGGTCTGGTCGGTGTCTTCGACCTCTCCAGCGATCGGGTGCGTTGTGACGAGCTGGTCCTGGCGGTAGGCCCAGTTCTTCACGCTGGCGTTGAAATCCTGCCAGCCGTGAACGAAGCGCGTTGCCGAGGTCATCGAGAGGAAGGCCATGTACACGGCGAAGCTCTCGTTGAGCCAGAGGTCGTTCCACCACTTCATCGTGACGAGGTCGCCGAACCACATGTGGGCCATCTCGTGGAGAATCACCTCCGCCCGGCGGCGGCGCTGGCTGTCGGTCGGCGGGTCGCGGAATATCGAGTTTTCGTGAAAGGTGACGGCGGCGACGTTCTCCATCGCCCCGGCGTTGAATTCTGGGCAGAAGATCTGGTCGTACTTGCCGAACGGGTAGGGATAGTCAAAGAAGTCGGCGAAGAAGTCGAGGCCCTGCTTCGTGATCGTGTAGACCTCGCCGGTGTCGAAGTATTCGGCCATGGACTTGCGGCAGAAGAGGCCGAGCGGGATGCCGCGATGCTCATCGCGGAAGACGTGGTACGGCCCGGCGACAAGGCAGAAGAGGTAGGTGCTGAAGCGGGCCGTCGGTTCGAAGCGGTGGATCGTCCGGCCGTCACCGGCGGTGGCGCGGCCGCTTTCGGCGGAGTTGTGAACGATTTCCCATTCGGCGGGGGCCGTCACCGTGACTGTGTAAACGGCCTTGATGTCGGGCTGGTCGAACTGAGGGAAGAGGCGGTGGGATTCGTACGGCTCGAAGTTGGTGTAGAGGTACTCTTCGCCGTCCTGGGGGTCGGTGAACTGGTGAAAGCCGTCGCCCCCGTGGTCGTAGTCGTTGGTGTAGAGGATGCGGATCCAATTCTGGGCGCTGAGCGCGCTTCCCGGGATCTTCAGGCGATACCCGTTCCAGGTGGGCTCGACGGACTGGCCGTTGACTTCGTAGCGATGGATTGTCTTGCCGCGGAAACAGAAGAAGGTGTCGCCGCCGCCGCTATCTTCGAAGGTGATGGTAACGTCGCCATCGTACGTGGGGCTGCCCTTCGTCAGCTCGAGGGTGATGGTGTAGGCACAGTTGGAGATGCGGGCGGCGCGGGCTTCCGCCTCCGCCTGGGTAAGGACGTCGCGGGCCGAAGCGGCGATAGCCATGGAGCAAACCTCTCGCGTCGAGTCTGTGGATCACGGTATCAGGCGGCGGGGGCGGGGTCAGCAGTGCGGGCGCGGCGTTCGTTCGTTGCAATGCGCTCGGGCGGTCCTATAATCCAGACCCGGTCAGACGACCAGAATCCCGGCCGATTGGCCAGCGAACGCGCCCGCCCGTGGCGGCGCCGGAGGTCCCCGTCCATGACAGCAGTTGAGACAGCACCCGAGATCATCCCCGGCCGTCCTTCCTGGTGGAGCCGGCAATACATCGAGCCGTTCACCTGGGACGAGGACGAGATGTGGGAGGTGGTGAAGACGCGCAACTTCGCTGCCGTTTCGTGGGTGACGAAGGAGCAGGGCCCGGTGACGGCGCTGATGTCGTACATCTGGATCCCGGACACCAGCGCCCAGGGCGGCCACATCTGGATCACCTCGACGACGAATCGGCACAAGTTCCAGGCGTGGAAGCGCAACCCCCAGATCTGTCTCTGCATCTGGAAGGCGGACGACACGCAGCAACAGGCGACGGTTCGGGGCCGTGTCGAAATCTACTACGGCGACGCTATCCGGAAGATGTGGATCAGCACGTTCATCAACCGTCCGGGCCTGCCGGAGCGCAACGCCGAGCAGATGGAGCGCGAGTACTCGACCTTCGATAGCCCCAATCGCTGGTTCATGAAGATCCACATCGACCGCTGGCGGACATACGACGGCCACAAGATGCGGCGCGCCGAGAACGAGGGCATCGACGTCTGGGGCGAGTGGGACTTCCCGCAGGGACACTGAGGCCCGGCCAGGGAACGACGAGGCGAAAGGAGTGAACCATGGGGTTTCTTGATGGGCAGGCGGCGATCGTCACCGGCGCCGCCGTCGGTTTGGGCCGGAACTACGCGCTCGCCCTCGCGAACGAAGGCTGCAACGTCGCCATCTGCGATATCCGGCC
>JANMTH010000292.1:0-3093 GCA_031390305.1 Thermoflexaceae bacterium | reverse complement strand
GCGACCTCTACACCGCCATCGAGGATGACAACGTCGCACCCATCCGTGACCTGGCCGATCTCGGTGCAGTGCAGCTCCCAGCGCTCGAACAGCGCCGAGACATCGGCCACGTGCTCCCGTTTGGCGATCACGAGCATCCGTTCCTGGCTCTCGCTGAGCATGATCTCGTAGGGCGTCATGCCCGTCTCCCGGCGGGGGACGTTCGCCAGCTCGAGGATCGCGCCGGAGCGGCCCTTGGCGCAGCATTCGACGACCGAACTGGTGAGGCCGGCCGCGCCGAGGTCCTGCAAGCCTACGATCCAGTCGCCGTGGAGGCTGGCGAGCTCGTAGCACGCCTCCATCAGCAGCTTCTCCATGAACGGGTTGCCGACCTGGACGGCGGGCCGCATCTCTTCGAAGCGCGCCTCCGGGTCGGTGCGGCTGGCGAGGCCGCTGGCCCCGTGGATGCCGTCGCGGCCCGTGTCCGAACCGACGAGAAGGAACGCGTTCCCGGCGCCAACCGCTCGCGCGCTGAGCAGGTTCTTCGTCTCAGCGATACCCACGCACATCGCGTTCACGAGCGGGTTGCCGTTGTACGAACTGGCGAAGAAGACCTCGCCACCGACGTTCGGGATGCCAAGGCAGTTGCCGTAGCCGCCGACTCCCGCCACAACGCCGTCGAAGAGGTAGCGGTTCTGTGGTTCTTCCGGTGGGCCGAAGCGGAGCGAATCGAGAATCGCGACCGGGTAGGCGCCCATCGCGAAGATATCGCGGACGATGCCACCGACGCCCGTCGCCGCTCCCTGGTAGGGCTCGATCGCCGAAGGATGGTTGTGCGATTCGACCTTCATGACGACGCATAGGCCGTCGCCGATATCGATCGCCCCGGCGTTCTCGGCGCCCGCCTTCGTCAGGATGCGGTCGCCACCGGTTGGGAAGAGGCGAAGGAGCGGCTTGCTGTTCTTGTAGCCACAATGCTCGCTCCACAGCGAGCCGAACATGCCCAGTTCGACGGCGTTCGGCTCGCGCCCGAGCTGTTCGACAAGGAGTGCGTACTCCTCGCGGCTAAGGGCGACGGCATCGAGCGCTTCCTGATCGACGGGCATGCCGACAAGCCTATCGTCTCGCCCTCTAGGCGCGAGACCCTGGCGTTCGCGCCGATCAGTGGAAGCGGTAGCGCAACGTCGGCCCGGCCGTGCTCCAGGGCGTCGTCAGGTCCAGCGCCGTCACCTTCGCATCCGCCGGGATGATGAAGACGAGCCGCACCGTCACCAGCTGCCCAGCAGCTACCTTCGCGGACATGGTACCGGAGCCGCCCGCCTGAACCACCAGGGCACCGCCGTCCACGAGAACGACCGTCGCCTTCGCCGTGCGCCCGCGGTCACCATCGCGGTAACGGATGGTCGCATCGCCCGCCCATATGCGGCCTCCCCCGGAGAACGCCCGGTGCTCGACGTCGAAGGCCACCACCCGCTGGCCGGCGCCGAGGCCCAGCTCGTTCGCCAGCACGTCGTTCGGATCGTCCCCTCGGGCGAGGGCCAGGGCGTAGAGGCGCGTATCGCCGTTGAAGGCGTAGAACGGCGACGCCCCGGGCTTGCCTTCGAGAAGCAGGGCGTAGCTCACGTCCCGCCGCTCCGTGTCGTCGACGAGGACACCCGCCGTCACGACCGCCCCGATGCAGGCCGGACCGATGAGGAAGCCGAGGATGCCACACGTCAGGGCTGCGCCTCCGCGGCCCGGCCCGGCCGAGGACGAGAGCGAGAATGGCGGAGAAGCGTCGTTGAGCGAAGCGAAGTAGCCCGCCGCCCGGAACTGCCAGCGGTGGACCCCGGTGATGAAGCCGAACAGACCCCGCGGGAACTGGCCCGTGAAGAGGATGCCGAGCCAGGCGAAGACGGTTAGCACGGCCACGCAGAACCAGAGCAGCCAGAGCACGATGAGATGCGGAAGCAGGACCATCGACTTCCAGACCGCGACCCGCCAGCGGCTGAGCTCGCCCGGGAGAGGTGCATCGTAGACGAGGGTCACGGGCGAACCCTGTGAGGCGTCGAACGACGGGTACCGGTCGGTCAGCAGGCCCATGTAGGCCTGCGCTCTCGCGAGAAACCCGAGCCCACCCGTAACGCCGGCGAACAACCACGCCGGGTAGGTGCGCCGGCAGAGGACCGTGAGCCAGCCGATCTGCATCGCCCCCCAGAGCGCGGAAGCGACAAAGCCCGCGGCCAGGAGGACCGGGATAACGAGAACCACGCGTAGCAACGTCTTCCAGCGGCTGAGTCCCGCGGCCGGGTACTCCACCTCGTAGACGATCGGATAGCGGGTGGGCTGCTGGGGTGGCGTCGGCCAGTAAGGCGTGGGCGGTGGCGGGGCCTCAATGCCCGGCTCCGCCTTCGCATCATCCAGCGGTGGCGCCTCCGCCACGCCGGGCCGGTCTTCACCCGGCGCGAGCGGCTCCGCCGGAGCCAGCGGCTCACCGGGCCAGGCGGCCCGCTGCGGCGGCTGGGCAGATGGCTCGTCTGGTGATGTCATGACACCCCGCGAGCGCTCAACTGAGGTTGAACGGCGGGTACCGGTCCGTCATGAAGTAGTAGTACGCCGTCACCCGCACACTGAGGCGCTGGAATCCCACGAGAAATCCGAACATCCCACGAGGCATCTTCCCGGTGAACAAAATGGCCCACCAGGCGATGAACTGGACGACGCTCGCGGCGATCGAAACCAGAATGAGGAAGACGCCCGCGGGAATGACGGTGAAGATGCGGAACAGCACAAGAATCTGGTTCAACCGCTCCGGGTATTCAATCGCCAGCGTGACCGGCGCATACTGACCCTCCGTGCCGCTGAAGGGCGGATATTCGTCCCGCAAAAGACCAGCGTAGGCCCCAACGTTCGCCTGCCAGCGCAGGAATGAGACGCCGAAATCGAAGAATCCGCGCGGATACCTGCCCGTGAACAGGACGGCGAAGAAGGCGAAGAAGGTCGTGAACGAGAAGGCGAATCCTATGAATGCGAGGACGACCGCCTGCGGAAGAATGAAGATCCACTTGAAGAAGATCTTCCAGCGCGAGAGCCGCTCAGGATAATCGACATCGAAGGTAACCGGATGTGGGCCAG
>JANMTH010000283.1:0-12269 GCA_031390305.1 Thermoflexaceae bacterium | reverse complement strand
CTGCCCGGTCAGGTCGCGTAACTCGAGGGCGACGAGGATGGCGTTGAGCAGATACGGCCAGGCGAGAAAGTCGGTGTAGGCGGAGTAGGGGCCGAGCGGTTCGCCACCCTCCTCGCCGGTCAGGTCGTACCAGCCGGTCATCGCCGAGGCGATCTGACCGTAGCCGCGATGTGGGGCACGTGGGCCTGTCTGGCCCTGGAGGCTGTGGCTGGCGGCGACGAGCCGGGGGTTCCAGGCGTGGAGCACCTCCGGCGTGAGGCCGAGCCGCCGCATGACGCCGGGGGCGAAGTTCTCGACGAGCACGTCGGACCGCTCGACCAGCCGCCGGAGGACGGCGTGAGCGCCCGGCGCCTGGAGGTTGAGGGCGAAGCTGCGCTTGCCCGCGCTGTAGGCGCCGAAGTAGCCCGACCGGTCGAGGCCTGTTCCTTCAGCGTAGGGCGTGCCGACGCGGAGGGTGTCCGGGTGGCTGCTGGATTCGACCTTGATGACGCCGGCGCCGAAATCACCGAGGTAGCGGGCGACGATCGGGGCGGCGAGGGTGGAACCGAGGTCGAGCACGCGGACTCCAGAGAGGGGCAAGGCGAGCCTGCGCGCCGCCGCGGCCGCTGGTGGGGCGAACCAGCTGTTCGGCGGCCCCGAGCCAACCGGGAGCCGCTCGGCCGGCTCCCAGCGGACCCCCTCGATCCGCACGGGCGGCCCGGGAATACGGAGGGGGCCGAAGCCCGGGAAATCGTGCTCGCGCCAGGCGTCGCGGGCGGCGAGCTGGGGGTCATCGGGAATGCCGGCGAGGGTCTGCATCGGGGCGAGCATGAGGCCGTGGGCGATCGCCCAATCAAGGAGTTCGGCCCCCGGCTTCGTGGCGAAGAAGGCGCCGAAGGCGGCTTCTAGGCGTTCCGGGAGGTCGCCCTCGGAAGCGAGGAGGTCGGCCGTCTCCCAATCGATCGCTCGCAACCAGCCGGGCGCCATGCCGGCCTCCGCCATCCAGGAGACGAGGGCGGTGTTCGAACGCGAACCGAGGTGGCCGGTCGTGAACATCCAGACGACGTGGCCATCGGCGCAGGGGAAGACGGCGCGGAGCCGCCTGCGGGCGCCCATATCGCGCCCCGCCCCCTGCCGCCGAAGGTTGATCCGCTGCATGTCCCAATGCTGGTAGGTGTGCGTCAGCATCCAAGCGCCCGTCTCGCGGATCGATTGGTCGATGAAGGCGCCTTCGCCGGTGAGCCTCCGGCGCCGAAGGGCCAGGAGCGCGGCCGCGAAGGCGTGGTTCGCACCATGGAGGTAGGTCTGGACGGGAGCGGAGGGGTGGATCGGACGGCCCTCGGCCGACCCCGTCATGTAGAGGTAGCCGCCGCCGGCGAACTGGGTCAGGTCGGAGGCCGCCCAGGCGGCGCGGGGCCCTTCGCTGCCGAAGGGCGTGAGCGCGACCACGATGAGGGCGAGGTTCGAGCGGCGGAGGTGTTCATAGGAAAGGCCGCGCCGCTCCGCTTCAGCGCCGGTGTAGGGGTGGAGGACGACGTCGGCGGAATCGAGCTGCGCCTCACGCGCGGGCGACGGCCGCTCGGGATCGAGAGCCACATGCTGGCGCCCAATGGCGTAGGCCAGCCAGACGGCGCTGACCTTCGCGCCTTTGGCATCGGCGACCAGTGGCGGGTAGTGGCGGGCGGGGTCGCCAGTGGGCGGGTCGAGCCGCGTGACAGTCGCGCCGAGGTCGGCGAAGAGCTTGCCGATGAAGAGCGTTTCGACGCCGGGGAACTCGACCACGCGCAGACCGGTGAGGGGAGAAGTGTTCATGCTTCGGGGCTGGAATATACACCCGGAGTGGCTGATAGACGGTTGTTTGAACCACGAAGGCGCGAAGGGCACGAAGCGATGTGGGCGGACGGCCGCCGTGGTCTCGTTCGCGTTGCGCCCTGAACGGGGCGGCGGTAGTGTTCGGCCACTACCAGGGCAGGAGCAATCGTTATGATCACTGGAATCGATCACGTCGTGATCGCCGTCAAGGACCTCGACGCTTCCATCGGCAAGTACCAGGCGATGTACGGCATGAAGGTGAGCGACCAGAGCGAAGCGCCGGCGGCGGGGATGAAGATGGCCTTCTTCCGCTTCCCCGATACGTACACGGAGCTGGTGACGGCGACGGGCGACGCTGGGCCGATCGCGAAGCGTCTGGCGGACACGGGCGAGGGTGTCCATCTCGTTGCGATGAAAGTCGACAACATGGAATCGACGCTGGCCGAGCTGCGAGCGCAGGGCATCCGCCTGGTGGGCGACCCCGGTGCGGGCAACCCGGTGACGGGGCAAGTCTTCATTCACCCGGCGGCCACGGGCGGCGTCCTCACCCAGCTCGTCGAACGCTGAGCGGCGGACACCGATCGTGTAGAGTGCCGCAGCAATGGTGAACTCACCCGATACTCCGCCGGGACCGCTGAACGGCGTCCGCGTCCTCGACTTCGCGACCGAACGCGCCGAACTGGCCGGGCGCATCCTCGCCGACCTCGGCGCCGACGTGTTGAAGGTCGAGCCGCCCGGGGGCGCACGCGCGCGCCGCCTGGGGCCGTTCGATTCCGCCGGTGAGTCGCTCTACTGGGCGGCGATGGGCCTCGGGAAGCGGAGCGTCGTCATCGACTATCTCCGGCCCGAGGGACGGGACGAGGCGCTGCGGCTGGCCCGGGAAGCGGACATCTTGATCGAATCGAGCGATCCTGGCGTGATGGCCGCGGACGGCCTTGGCTATAGCCAGCTCCGGGTCGAAAACCCCCGCCTCGTCTACGTTTCGGTGACCCCGTACGGGCAGGACGGCCCGTACGCGCTCCGGCCGGCGACGGACCTGACGCTCGAAGCGGCGGGCGGGCTGCTCGGCCTGCAGGGCGATGGCGACCGGCCACCGGTGCCCGTCGGCTACCCCCAGGCTTCGTTCCACGGTGGCGCGCAGGCGGCGGCCGACGCGATCATCGCGCTCTGCGAACGCGAGCGATCAGGACTCGGCCAACACCTCGATGTTTCGATGCAGGCGGCGATGGAATGGACGCTGATGAACGCCAGCGGCTACCCGCCGAACACCGGTGGCGACCCGCCGAACCACGGAGCGAACCGCGCCCAACCACCGGCGGAACTCGTGCCCGGGGTGGTGATGCCCGCCATCTGGCCATGCAAAGACGGCTGGATGCAGATGACCGTCACACTCGGCGGGCTGGGGGCGCGGACGCTGGGGAACCTCGTCCGTCTGATCGCGGAGGAGGGCGAACTCTCGCCCGAGCTGGCCACTTCTGGATGGATCGCCTGGACCGAGACGATCGCGCCGGGCGAGGTGGAGCCGGCGAACGTGAGCACGGCGATCGAGGAGATCGGACGCTACTTTCTGAAGCGCACGAAAGAGGAGCTGATGGCGAGGGCGGTCGAACACCGGATGCTCCTCGCCCCGATCCGGACGCTGGAAGAGCTCCCGCGGGAACCGCAGCTCGCGGCGCGGAAGTACTGGCGGACGATCGGCGGGCGGCTGCACCCCGGGCCGGCGGCGCGCTTTTCGCGCACGCCGATGGAACCGGGCACGGCGGCGCCAGCCCTTGGGGAGCACCAGGGAAGGCCGCCGTGGACGAACCCGGCTGGTCCTTCGCGCCGCCCAACCAGCGGCACGAAACGGAGCCGCGCCTTCGAAGGGCTGAAGGTGGCGGACTTCGCCTGGGTGGGCGTCGGGCCGCTGATCGCCAAGGCCCTGGCCGACCACGGGGCGACGGTGGTACACGTGGAGAGCGCGGTCCGGCCGGACGTCCTCCGCCTCGGACCGCCGTTCAAGGACGGGATCGCGGGCATCGACCGGAGCCAGTTCCAGGCGAACTTCAACTCATCGAAGATGAGCCTTGCGCTCAACCTGGCGATGGCGGAAGGCCAGGAGGTCGCGCGCCGGCTGATCGCCTGGTCGGACGTGGTGCTCGAGAGCTTCGTGCCAGGCGTATTGCGCGACTTCGGCTTCACCTACGAGGCGCTGGCGAAGGACCGCCCGGAGCTGATCATGCTCAGCACCTGCCTGAACGGGCAGACCGGCCCCTACGCCACCTACCGGGGATTCGGGACGCAGGGCTCGACGCTCTCGGGGTTGCACGGGCTGACGGGATGGCCGGACCGTCCGCCGAAAGGCACCTGGGGCGCATACACCGACTTCATCGCGCCACGTTACGGAGTGGCGGCGCTGACCGCGGCGATCTTCGAACGGGAGCGGAGCGGGCTCGGCCAGTACATCGACCTTGGGCAGGTGGAAGCGGCGATCCACTTCCTTGAGCCCGCCCTGCTCGACTACACGGTCAATGGCGTGACAAGGGAGGCCCAGGGGCACCGATCCGAGCGAGCCTGGCCCCACGGCGTCTTCGCGACGGAAGGGGAGGAACGCTACGTCGCGGTATCGGTGGAGAACCAGAAGCAGTGGACAGCGCTCGCCGCGCTGTTGGGGCTGGAGGACGCTCCCGCGGGCTGGCCGGGGCCGGGCGCCGCCGACCCCGCCGTAGACGCGGCGCTGGCGGCCTGGTGCGCGGCGCGCGACCCGTGGGAGGCGGCGGACGAACTCTGCGCGAACGGCGTGCCCGCGGCGGTCGTGGCGCGGCCTTCGGACCTGTACAACGACCCGCAGCTGGCGCACCGGGGGTTCTTCGTGACCTGTGACCACGCGGAGATGGGGCCGACACCGTATGACGGGCCAGCGACGATCTTCTCGGAGACGCCGGCGCGGCTCACGGCCGGGCCAGCGCTCGGGCAACACACGGAGATGGTGCTGCGCGAGATCCTGGGGATGGACGGCGAGGAGATCGCGGAACTGACGGTCTCGGGCGCGCTGACGTAGGGGCGACTGAACCACGAAGGCGCGAAGGGCACCAAGGTTCGGAAGAGGGCACGGCACGGAAGTCAGGGCGTGGCGGCGGCCTGTGCGGTCTTGATGCGCGTATCGAACTGGTCGAGCGTCATGCCGGCGACGCCGAGTATCTCGGCGTTCTCGCCGGGGGCGATGGTGCCGTCCTTCGCCAGGAGCATCCAGCCGGCCGCATCCTTCTGTATCCAACGCTCCGGCTCGTCCGGGTGCCGCATCAACGCCACCGTGAGCGTGTCTCCCACAAACAAACGCGGTGTTTGAGGAAGAACTGCGAAGACCATCCCCAGAATCCCCTCGCGAAACGGCCCACCGAGCGTGGTCACTTGGATGACTTCGCCTTCCTTCACCTCTCCCTGGAAGGCACGGAGCACGGAGAACGTGAGTCGCGTGGCCGGAAGTTCGCCCCAGGCTGCGGACGCTGGAAGGAACTCGACCTTCTCTACCTCCACGATGGCGAAGAGGGGTGATCGGGCAACAAGCTCTTCCAGGGTGGCAACAAGCGTCGATTCAAACGTGTCCATCACGAGAATAGGGAGGTCTCCGTACATGCTCTTTCCAGAGTTGTACTCCTCGAGGACATCGTACTGCGGGCGGATGCTGGCGCGAGCGGCCTCAACATCGCGATTGTAGCTGGCCGGGTCCGTCGGCGGCGGCCTTGCAGGATCTTGAGCCATCGCCAGCGCTCCGCCTACGGCCAGTGTTCCAGCCACGACAGCGAGGACGACCCATTTGCGGGACAACCTTCGTCGAATGTTCGTTGCGTCCATCTCGTAGATGCGCCTGACTGTATAGTACGCCCCCGCCGCCTTCGCTACGGGGAGGGTGGCGTAGTCCGCCAGCACCGGCCCCCCGCCGTCCTCGCGAAGGCGCCGGCACAGGACACGGCGCAGCCGGCCTGCGCCGCCCGGCCCCGGTTTGCGGTAGACTCTCGCCCACCCGAGGACCGAGAGGATGGCCATGACACTGGACGAACTGAGCGACATCGAGGCGATTCGCCAGGCGAAGCACATGTACTCGTGGACCTACGATGCCCTGGACCTTGAGGGGCTGCTGGCCCTGTTCACGGAGGACGCGGTTTGCGACTTCGGGCCCTACGGCACATGGACGGGCATCGGGGCGATTCGCGAGGGGTACACGCTGAACCTGGCGCGCGAGGGGACGCCCTACTCGACGATCCACGCGATGGCGAACCAGGTGGTGACGCTGAACGGCGACGGCACGGCCCACAGCCGCTGCTTCCTGCTCGACATCGTGATGGGCGCGGGCAACGAAAACCCGCTCCGCCTCCTCGGCATCTACGACGAGGACTTCCGAAAGGTCGATGGCCGATGGCTGATCAGCCGTTCGAGGATCGATTTCCTGTGGACGGCGGACGCGGGCAAGGTGGGCGCCGGGGGCCTGAAGGAAGTGCTCGGCCAGGAGTGACAGGGCGCCTGTCCCGGAAGAGGATGCATCCATGACCCATGTCCACCCAACTGAGAGAATCGCCGACGCGCGAGCGCTGGTGGCGAAGCTCAGCACCGAGGAGAAGGCGCGGCTCGTCATCGGCCGCGACACGTACACGACCGTGCCGTTCGACGAGATCGGCCTGCCATCGGCGTGGATGGCGGACGGCCCGCACGGCCTGCGAAAGACGGCCGGATCGGGCGCGCTGGGCATGGGTGGGGCGCTGCCATCGACCTGCTTCCCGACCTCGGTGATGCTGGCATCGACCTGGAACCCGGAGCTCGTGCGGAGGGTGGGAGCGGCGATCGGGCGCGAGGCGAGGGCGCGGGATGTTCAGGTGCTCCTCGGGCCGGGCGTGAACGTCAAGCGCTCACCGCTGGGCGGACGGAACTTCGAGTACTACTCGGAGGACCCCTACCTGGCGGGCGAACTCGCCGTCGCCTTCATCGATGGCGTACAGGGCGAGGGCGTCGGCACGTCGCTCAAGCACTTCGCCGCCAACAGCCAGGAACTCGACCGGATGATCACAGATTCGCAGGTGGACGAGCGAACGCTGCGCGAGACCTACCTGCCGGCCTTTGAGGCGGCGGTGACGCGCGCCCGGCCGTGGACCGTGATGTGCGCCTACAACCTGCTGAACGGAACCTACTGCAGCGAACACCGCGAGCTGCTGACGACGATCCTCCGGGATGAGTGGGGCTTCGAAGGCCTCGTCGTCTCTGATTGGGGCGCTGTCGATGACCGGGTGGCCGGGCTCCGGGCGGGGCTCGACCTCGAGATGCCCGGCAGCGGGCCATACCATGCGGAGCTGGTGGTTGACGCGGTTGGCGAAAGCGAGCTGGACGAATCGGCGCTGGATGAGGCGGCGGTGAGTGTCGCCGCGATGGCGCTGGCCGGAGCGGCGAACAGCGAACCAGAGCCGTTCGACGAGGATGCGCACCACCATCTCGCCCGCGCGGCGGCGATCGAAGGCTCGGTGCTGCTGAAGAACGAAGGCGGGCTGTTGCCCCTGGGCGACGGAGCGAAGCGGGTCGCGGTGATCGGCCGGTTCGCGATGCGGCCGCGGATCCAGGGCGCCGGTAGTTCGCGCGTGAACCCGACGCGTACGGACAACGCCTGGGACGAACTGCGGGCGCTCGATGATGGCGCGCGCGAGTTCGTGTTCGCGGAGGGCTATGGGCCGAACACCACCGTGGACGGGGCGATGATCGAGGCGGCGGCGCGGGTCGCGGCGGAAGCCGACGTCGCCCTCCTCTTCGTCGGCATTCCCGCGGGCGTAGAGGCCGAAGGGCAGGATCGCGAAGGACTCGGTCTGCCGGAGGCGCACGACGCGCTGGCCAAGGCGGTGCTCGCGGCCCAACCGAACACGGTCGTGGTCCTGACGTGCGGCGCGGCGGTGTACTCGCCCTGGATGGAGGGCGCTCGCGCCATCCTCCTGACCTCGCTGGCGGGCCAGGGGGGCGGCCAGGCGGTCGCGAGGATTGCGCTGGGGCTGGATTCGCCCTCGGGGAGGCTGGCTGAGACGTTCCCACGGAGAGCCGAGGACACGGGCGCATTCCACGATTTCCCCGGGCGGGACGGGATCCTTCGCTTCGGCGAGGGCGTCTTCGTCGGCTACCGCTGGTTGGACGCGCACGGGATAGAGCCCCTGTTCGCGTTCGGGCATGGGCTCGGCTACTCGGAGTTCACGTACAGCGACATCCGCATCGAACAGCCAGTCGAGGGCTCGGCCGAGGTGACCGTGCGGGTGACGGTGACGAACACCGGAAAGCGAGCGGCGGCGGAAGTCGTGCAGCTCTACGTGCACGACGCCGTCTCCACGGCGGCCCGCCCGCCACAGGAGCTGAAGGGCTTCGAGAAGCTCTCGCTGGCGCCCGGCGAGGCCCGCGAGGTGGCTTTCCAGCTCGGCGAACGATCCTTCGCGACCTGGGACACGCGCACGCACGGCTGGCGCATCGAAGGGGGCGAGTTCGAACTCCGGGTGGGCGCCTCGTCGCGGGATATCCGGCTGCGGGCCAATGTCTGGCTCGCGGGGACGGGTGGGCGGCCGGCGTTGACGCAACTCACGCCTATTCGCCTCTTTCTCGACCTGCCCGGCGGCGCGGAGGCGATCGCGCCGCTCGTCGCCCGTGCATTCGGCGCTAACATCAACGCCGAGAACGCCCGCCAGACCCTGCTCGGGATGTTCGGCGACACTCCGGTAGGGAAGCTCTCGCTCTTTTCGCAGGGGACCGTCACGCACGCGGAGATCGGGTCGCTGATCGCGGCCCTTCAACCCTAACCAGACATGAACAGGAGTCACCCATGGCACTTCGAACCGCTGACCAGTACATCCAGAGCATCCGTGACCAACGGGCCGTCTACTACGCGGGCGAACGCATCCCCGACGTGACCACGCACCCGTTGTTCGGGATGCGAGCCCGCCAGATCGCCGAGCAGTTTGGGGCCGGGCCGGGGGAGCCGGAGGAGATCCTGGCCCAGCGGACGATCACGCTGGCCGATGGCGAGCGCGTCCATCGCTGGTTTTCACCCCCGCGCGACCAGGAAGACCTGATGAAATACGTGGAGATGGAATCGGTCCTGCCAGAAGCCGGCCACGGCGCGATCATGGCCGGCCTCAGCGCACTGGAGATCGTGGCGCGGAAGTGCGATTCGCAGCTCGGCACCGGATACCTCCGCCGCATCCAGCAGTACAACGACTGGTTCTCGCGGAACGACCTGCATGGCTGCCTGGCGATGACCGACGCCAAGGGTGACCGCTCGAAGGGCCCGCACGGCCAGGCCGACCCCGACCTCTGGGTGCGCGTGGTCGATCGGAACTCCGAAGGGATCATCCTTCGCGGGGCGAAGACCTCCGTGACGGACGGTGCGCTGACGAACGAGTTCCTCGTGCTGCCAACGCACGCGATGTCGGCGGACGACGCCGCCTGGTCCGTGGCCTGTGCGGTGCCGGCGGACGCGCCCGGCGTCGTCCTCATCTCGAACTATGTGGGGACACCGTGGGGTGACCGCTTCCGCTTCGACCGGCCGCTTTCGCACGCCGAGTTCCGGCACGAAGTGACGGTCATCTTCAACGATGTCCTGGTGCCCTGGGACCGCGTCTTCCTCGACGGCGAATTCGTTTTCACGCGGGATATCATCACCTACTTCACGACGTTCCACCGGACCTCGATCGTGATTCGCGAGCCGCGCGACACGAAGAAGCTGATCGGCGCGGCCCAGCTGATGGCGCGCTACAACGGCCTCGAACAGGTCGGGAACATCCGCACGGGCATCGCCGAGATGGTC
This sequence comes from Thermoflexaceae bacterium, assembly GCA_031390305.1. Taxonomy (GTDB): domain Bacteria; phylum Chloroflexota; class Dehalococcoidia; order Tepidiformales; family Tepidiformaceae; genus JANMTH01. Next base: position 2,677 of record JANMTH010000283.1, on the reverse strand, counting down.
GAAGCAGCGCAACTCCTCGATGTCCTGCGCTACACGGCGCTGACGCGGACGAGCAGTGTGGAGGGTGTCTGCGTGCCGGATGCGGTCGCCTGCAACCTCGCCGGGTTGACCTCGACGCGGACGCGGCCGGGCTTCCTCCAGTTCCTCTGCGAACTGACGGGCGGGCCGGTGCTGACGGCGCCCTCTGGCCTTGATCTGGAGAATCCGGAGACGGCCGACCTCGTGCGGAAGTACTACGTCGGCAAGGCGGGCGTGAGCGCCGACGAGCGGCTGCGGCTGGTGAAGTACATCTACGATGTTGCGGCTTCGGATATGTCGGGCTTCTCGCGGGCGTCGTCGGTCACGGCGGCGGGTTCGCCCTCGGCGCGACGAGTCGCGCTGGGCCGGAACTTCGACATCGAGAGCTGCATCGAGACGGTGAAGGCCGAACTGGCGGCGGCCGCGTTGCCCGTGCGGGAGGCGGCGCCGGTGGGGTGACGGCTGACGGTCCATTGGACGCAGAGGCGCGAAGAAAGCAGAGAGCGGGGCAGAGGCGACTACGGCTTACCGTTCGCCGCCGTCTTTCTCCGATCCTCTGCGTCTCTGCGTCTGGCTGGCCAGGCCGTCAGCCGAACGGCCGCTACCCCTTGCCGATGAGACCGCCCTCCATCGCGTAGACGTAGCTCATGTCGCGCTGGAGGCGGAGGGCGATGTAGGCGCGGGCATCACCGATCAGCGCCGGGGCCGCTTCTTCCCCCTCGGCGGCGAGGGCGTGGAGGGAGCCAAGGGACGCCGTGAAGAGGCGGCTCGTCTCGGCGTAGGCGGCGTTCAGTTCAGTGAAGGCGGGGATGGGCGCGAAACGAACCGGCGGAAGGGCGGCGAGGTTCGCCCGCAGCTCCTCGGCGGACGCCGACCCGTTCCCTGCGAGGCGCCCGGAGGCCGCTTCGAGGAGGTCGCGCATGCGCCCGCATTCTTCGGCCATGTACTGTTGCTCGACCTCGACGCGCTTCTCCACGGAGGCGAGCGTGGTGTCGATCATGGCGATCAGGACCTTCGCCTGGTCGCTCTGGAGTTCGGGCGCGATCGTCTTCTTGAGGGCGTCGCGGACATAGCGGACGGACTGGGCGGAGGTGGGGTTCGTGTACATCAGGCGTCCTCACTCACGGTTGGGTAGCCGAGCTGGGCGGCGAAGGGGGCCATCCCGGCGATGATCGGCTGGATGATGTAGAGGTGGAGGAACTCGTCGTGCTCGCCGTCGAGGCGGCGTTTCACGGCCTCCAGCGGCGGAGTCTGCACGCCGGAGAGCCAGAGCAAGCGGAAGAAGTCGAGGTCGGCCTGGGAGACGGGGATGCCGGTCAGCTTCGAATAGTAGCCGAGGAAGCCGCCCTCCTTCTTGACGGCGCCCATGAGGTCCCAGCCGTTCAGGCTCTGGACATGGTAGAGGGCGCCCAGGTCCTCGCGCGGGTCACCGATGTGGGAAAGCTCCCAATCGATGACGCCGGTTATCTTGCCATCGGCGTAGAGGTAGTTCGAAGGCTGGGCGTCGCCATGGACGAAGTTCAGCGGCGCGGGCGTTGGGAGGTTGCGTTCGAGGCTGCAGTAGGCGTCGTAGAAGACGGGCATGGCGTCGAAGGCGGTCTTCACGTAGCTGCGCTTCAGGTAGGCGATCTGGGAACGGACGTAGGCCTCCCAGCTTGAGGTATCGACGCCCTTCTTCAGGGGGTCCCGCAGTTCGCCATCTGGGTCGAGCTTCGCCATCGAGGCGAGATGGAGCTTCGCGAACTGCTCGCAGAGGTCAGTGGCGACGGACTCAAGCTGGTCCGCGTCGGGGCCGCCGAAAAGGGCCGAGAGGTCGGACTTGCCAGGGAGGCGCTCGATGACGAGGGCGGCGCGCTCCACGTGGGCGCCGGTCTCGTCCAGGGCGATGGCGCGGGGGGCGGGGACGCCGGTCGCGCCGGCCACACGGAGGAGGAGACGATACTCGATGCCCCGGTCAGTGGGCAGGATCGAAGAAGCGGGCACGGGGTCGCGGCGAAGGATGAGGGGCATCGCTTCGACGCGGCCGTCGGCGTGGGTGACGTCGGCGTCGAAGGCGAAGGTCTCGCGTGAGTAGCCGCCGAAGATGGGTCGCAGCCCGTAGACGCGGACATCCTTCGCGCCGAGCTGCTCCTTGAGGAGTGCACCGATCGCTTCTTCCATCATCCCCCTCCGGCTGAGTTTGCGGCGAATCCTACGACGGGACGGCCGTCCAGTCCGGCGGGCCAGGTTTCCTGTATCGTTCGGCGACGCTGTGGCGTGGAGGAACGCGATGAAAGTCGGGCTGGTGGTTGGGCCATGGGGCATGGACGCGGAGACGTTCCTGGGCGCGATCAAGGACGCCGAACGGCTCGGCTTCTCGTCGTTCTACGTGGGCGACCACTTCTTCGTCGGGCCGTTTCTGGATTCGTACGACCCCTACCTGCTGATGGCTCTGGCGGCGCGGGAGACGCGGACGATCACCTTCGGGCCGCTGGTGACGCCGGTGATGTTCCGCGAGCCGTGGATCGTGGGCCGCTGGGCGGCGCAGATCGACCTGTTGAGCGGCGGACGCTTCGTGATGGGGCTCGGTGTTGGCTGGCAGGAAGCGGAGCATGCGGCCTACGGCATCTCCTACCCGCCGTTGCGGGAACGGTTCGACCGGCTGGAGGAGATGATCCTC
>JANMTH010000264.1:0-11091 GCA_031390305.1 Thermoflexaceae bacterium | reverse complement strand
GGCCTACACGCGGCGGCGGGCGGCGCCGCCGGGAAGGGAAGTCATGCCGATTCCACCGCCATCGCGAAACGCCCTGGAGGGCGCGGGCTTCGAGCTGGTAGAGGCCAGCGACCCCTCTGTCCTATTCGCCGGGTCCCTGCTGGTGACGGGCGAAGTGCCGCGAACGACGACCTTCGAGCGCGGCTTCCCGTTCTTCGAACGGGAGGTGGGCGGCCGCTGGGAAGCGGAGCCCCACCTGTTCGACGACCAGGCGGTGGTCGTCAACGTCCGGGGGAAGGGGCTGGTGGTGCTCAGCGGCTGCGGGCATTCGGGGATCATCAACATCGTTCGCCACGCCCAGGCGATCACCGGAGTGGACCGGGTCCACGGCATTCTCGGGGGCTTCCACCTGAGTGGGACCTACTTCGAGCCGCTTATCGGGCCCACCGTCGATGCCCTACGCGGCTTCGCGCCGGCGGTCATCGTCCCCGGCCACTGCACGGGCTACAAGCCGCAGATGGCGATCGCGGCGACGTTCCCGGAGGCCTACATCCACAACGCAGTTGGGACGACGGTCAGCTTTTGAGGCCGCGCGGAAAATACGGCCGACAACCCGCCGAGTCTCGTTGGCGGCAACCACTTCCTCGGGTCAAAACTGTCGGACTTTCAGTAGCGGCGGCTCGCGTGGTCGATCTCCTCAGGCGGGAGCCAGCACCCAGCCGCGAATCTCGCCGCGAACCATGAACTCGTCTCCGCAGGGGCCGCAAAGCTCTCCCTCGATTCGAACAGCCGGGTCATCCGGGCGGGTCAGGACGACGTGGCGTTCACCGGGGATCTCACAGACAGCGCAGGTGCCGCGGATGATGATCGCCACCTTCTGGCAGCGGCCACAGATCAGGGTCCGCTCCGTCTGTACGTTGTAGTCGTGATCGCCGAGCCCGCTCTCCCCGGCGCGTGCGCGGCTGACGAGTTCCGCCTCACCCGTGACGGTCCGGGAGTACCGCGGTCACACTTCCACCACTGGGACCGGCGCGTTGCCGGCCTTCGCCACCAGCATCTGGTGCGATCCCGCTGAGGGTAGTCCGCGTCCGGACTACCCTCAAATAGGGATTTCCCTCACTTTTTGCCCAAGAGGACGGAGACGGAACGAATCACGCACGGCCCAGGAGTGAGCGACGGGCGCGCCCGCCGCATTCACCGTCAGTGCTGTTCGTGGACCTCGACCGGGTCGTCCTCGCCACCGAACCAGTTACGGTCGATCCCGGTGAACACCGCGAGCGGGACGATGAGGACCAGAACGGCGGCGGCCAACGCCATCGCCGGGCGCATGACGGCCGCACGCGTGGCCCGGCCGGGGCCGCCGTAGGCATTCCCGCTCGCTCGCGCGATGGCGGAGGCTTTTGTGCGCAGCCGGAGGCTGTTGCCCATCACGCTGACCGAGCTGAAGGCCATCGCCGCCCCGGCGATCACGGGGTTGAGGAGGCCGAGCGCGGCAATCGGGATGGCGAGGACGTTGTAGCCGAAGGCCCCTACGAGGTTCTGGCGAATGGCGGCCAGGGTCGACCGGCCCAGGAGGATCGCTTCCGCGATCTTCGAGACGTCGCCGTGGAGGAGGGTAATGTCCGCCGCCTCAATCGCGACGTCGGCGCCCGTGCTCATGGCGATCCCGATGTCGGCCTGGGCGAGGGCGGGAGCATCGTTCACGCCATCGCCGACCATTGCGACGGAGAGGCCGAGGGCCTGGAGTTCGCGGACGAAGGTCAGCTTGTCCTCTGGCTTGACGCCAGTGCGGAACTCCCCGATCCCGGCCCGTGCGGCGGCGGCGGCTGCTGCTGCTTCGTTGTCGCCCGTGAGCATGATGACTCGGAGGCCGAGGCCGCGAAGCGTGCCGACCGCGCGTGCGGCGTTCTGCTTCACTTCGTCGGCGATGGCGATGAAGCCCTGGAGCTGTCCGTCCATGGCGACCGCGATCACGGTCCGGCCGGCCGCTTCGAGCCGCGCGAACTCGGCGGCGGCGTCGTCGTCGAACCGCACGGAGCGTTCCTCCATCAGCCGCCGGTTGCCGGCGAGGACGAGATGATCGCCGACGCCGGCCACGACGCCGCGGGCGGTGAGCGACTGGAAGGAGACTGGCTCGGGGTATGCGACCTTTTCGTCCACAGCCGCATCGACGACTGCCCGGCTGAGGGGATGTTCGCTGCCCGATTCGGCGCTGGCGGCGACGCGAAGGAGCTCCTGACGGGAGAGCGCGGCCAGGGAGACGATCTCCGTCACCTGCGGGCGCCCTTCGGTGAGCGTTCCCGTCTTGTCGAGAACGACAACATCGAGCTTACGGATGCGTTCGAGGACTTCCGCGTTCTTGATGAGGATGCCGCGCTCGGCGCCCATGCCCGTGCCGACCATGATCGCGGTCGGGGTGGCGAGGCCGAGGGCACAGGGGCAGGCGACGACGAGGACGGCGACGGCCGCGACCATGCCATCGAGCCAGCTGCCGCCGAGCGTTCCCCAGGCGAGGAAGACGAGAGCCGCGAGGACGACCACAACCGGGACGAAGATGGCGGCGACGCGGTCGACGAGCTTCTCGATCGGGGCCTTCGAGCCCTGGGCCTCTTCAACGAGCTTCGCCATGCGGCGGAGAGCGCTGTCTTCGCCGACGGCCGTCGCCTCGATCCGGACAACGCCGTCCTGGTTCACCGTGCCGCCAAGGACGAAGTCCCCGGGCTTCCGCTCGACGGGGATCGATTCGCCCGTGATCATCGACTCATCGACGGTGGAGTGGCCCTCGCGGACGACCCCATCGACGGGCACGCGTTGTCCGGGACGGACGACGACGGTTTCACCGGTCAGGACCTGTTCCAGGGGCACCTCCGTTTCGACGCCACCACGAATGACAGAGGCGCTCTTCGCGGCCATGCCGAGGAGAGCGGCGATGGCCGAGGCGGCGGCGCCCTTCGAGGTCTCTTCGAAGTACTTGCCGAGGGTGATGAAGACGAGCACCGCGGCGCTCACATCAAAGAACATGTGCTCATCGCGGTTGGCGACCACGACCCAGGCGCTAAAGCCGTAGGCCACGCTCGTGCCGATCGCCACGAGCACATCCATGTTCGGGTTCAGGTGGCGGAGGCTGGTGTAGCTGCCACGGTAGAAGCGCCAGCCCATGCCGAACTGGATTGGCGTGGCCATCGCCAGGAGCAGCCAGCCGGTGAACCGGTGGTTGTCGAAGAGCGCCATGCCGGCGATGTCCATCGCCATCGCGATCACGACCGTCGGCACGCCGAGGATCGACCCGGCGATGAGCGTGAGCAGCGTCGTCCGGGCGTGGGCGGCGCGCTCCTCCTTGCGATCGTCGCCGGCCGCAGCCTGGCGCGCCTCGTAGCCTGCTTTCGCGACGGCGGCGATCAGAGCCGCGAGCGGCACGGCCGGACCGGCGGTGATGAGGGCCTTCTCCGAGGCGAAGTTGACGGCCGCCGTCTCGACGCCTTCGACCTTGCTCAGGGCCCGCTCCACACGGCGCACGCACGAAGCGCACGTCATGCCGCTGATATCGAGTGCTATGGATTGTTCTTTGACTGCCATGATTCTGTTGCCAGGCGTAGCCGTAACCGGGTTACCCCGCGACGGCCGCCTCGTACCCTTCTTCCGCTACGGCGGCGATGATTTTCGCGACATCGATCTGGTCGCCGGTGACGACGGCCGACTTCGCTTCGAGGCTGACCGTGACATCGGCGACGCCGGGCGTCTCCTTGACGGCGTTGGTGACCGCGTGGACGCAATGGTCGCAGGTCATGCCGGTGATGGTGAAGGTGATGGTCTGGGACATTGGATGTTGCCTCCTGGCGCAAGATGATGGGACGGATGAACGTTGCCAGCGGGCCGACGCCGCTAGGATTCGCCGGGCCCCTGGACTTTGTAGAGCTTCAACAGCTCCTGGACTGCTTTATCGGTTTCGCCGCCGCTGATCATCTCAACGACGTGGGTGCGGAGGTGACCTTCGAGCACAAGCGCGTCGAGGCTTCGCAGCGCCTTCTGGATCGAGAGCGAAAGGTCGAGGACATCCATGCAGTAGCGGTCGTCTTCGACCTGCTTCTGGAGGGCCTGGACCTGGCCGCTGATGATCTTGAGGCGGCGGACCGCCTGTTGCCGTGCGTCGGGCGTCATGGATACATGATAGGATACCCCCCTACCCTATGCAAGAGCGACTGAGTCCCTAGTCCAGAAGAACTTGCGGCAGGATCGCGGCGCGGCTAGCATCGCTGGCATGGCTGGACACCGAACCTTCGCCGCCTTCTGGGACTTCATGAGTCGGCGGGAGCCCGCGGCCGAGCGGGAGATGCGCTCGCGGGTGGCCGGCGGCGTGAGCGGGCGCGTACTCGAACTCGGGGTGGGCGTCGGCAGCAACTGGGTCCACCTGCCTGAGGGCGTGGACTACGAAGCTATCGACCCGGACCCGCACATGCTCAGCCGGGCCCGGCGTCACGCCAACGAGCAGGGGAGGACCGTCACGCTGCACGAAGCGCCGGCGGAAAAGCTGCCCTTCGAGGACGCCACGTTCGACTCAGTGCTTGTCACACTCACGCTCTGTTCGGTTCGCAGCCAGGCGCGCTCGCTGGCGGAGGCGAAGCGCGTCCTCAAGTCGGGCGGAACGCTCCACTTCGCCGAGCACGTGCGGCCAGGTGGCTTCAGGGGCCGCTTGTTCGACATCGCTCAGCCGCTCTGGAGCGCCATCGGCGGCGGCTGTCACCCGAACCGCCGGACGGAGGACGCGGTCCGCGCCTCGGGACTGGTTGTGGAGTCGCTCCAGCACAGCCGCCGGAACGGCCTGCCGGTGATCGAAGGCGTCGCGCGCAAGCCGGCGGGGTAGCCCTGGGTGGCACAACCAGCCCGCTGTCGCCGGCGCCGAGGCACGAGAGCCCTCGCCGGTATAGAGTCTCCCCATGCGAATCGGCGCCCATGTGTCCTCCGCCGGCGGGCCGGCCAACGTCTTCGAGCGGCTGGCGGCGATTGGGGGCGAGGCCGTCCAGCTCTTCATTTCGGCGCCACAGCAGTGGAAGCCGCCGGCCCTGACGGAGGAGCAGGTGGCCGCCTTCAAGGCCGCCCATGGCGCCGCCGGTGTCCCCGCCTTCTTCCACGGCGTCTACCTCATGAACTTCGGCAGCCAGGACCAGCAGACGCTCAACCGCTCCGTCGCTTCCCTCGGCAGCTACCTGCGGTGGGCCGGTGAACTCGATGTCGTGGGCACTGTCTTCCACGTCGGCAGCCACCTCGGCGCCGGCTTCGAGACGGTGTTGCCCCAGATCTGTGAGCGGATCCGGGCGGCGATGGAGGCCTCGCCGAACGACTCGCTCGTCATCCTTGAGACGAACGCCGGGCAGGGAAACTGCGTTGGGCGCACCTTTGCCGAACTCGGGGCGATCATCAAGGGGCTCGATAACGACCCGCGCCTCGCGATCTGCATCGATACCTGCCACGTCTTCGCGATGGGCTACGACATCGCCACGCGGGAAGGCTGCGAGATAGCGATGGAGGAGTTCGACCGCGAAATCGGCATCGGCCGGCTCGCCGCGGTCCACGCCAACGACAGCAAGATGCCCCTCGGCGGCGTCCGAGACCGTCACGAGAACATCGGCGAAGGCCACATCGGCCTCGACGGCTTCCGCACGGTGATGGCGCACGCGGCGTTCGCGGACGTGCCCTTCCTCCTGGAGGTGCCCGGCTTCGAGGGCAACGGCCCGGACGAAGAGAACATCCGCCGCCTGAAGCAGATCCGCGATAGCGGGTAGGCCATAGGCGGTAGGCCAGAGGGGGTAGAGGCGGGGACTCCGTTACTCCGGCGCTCCCGTACTCCGACACTCCGGTACACTCGTCCGCCATGGATACCGCCGCCACTGGCCGCCTCCACGGCGAGCTCTTCACAGAATGCGCCGAATGGGTCTGGGAACAGCTCCAGGAAGAGAGCTACTACCTGGCGGGCGAGCTGGTGGAGTTGATCCTCCAGACGGAGCGGGAGATCGGCGTCCACACGGGCGCGGACCTGATGGCCATCGCGAAGGCGGTCGAGAGCGAGTTCGAGACGCGGGGGATCGCCGGGCGGCCCAACCCCGTCGCCGCGCCGCTGATCCACGTCGTCCTGCAGTGGGAGGATGAGTTCCTCGGGTTCGCCGGCATCCCTCGGGCGGAGAGCTGATCCTCACGCTTCTCAGCCGTTCTGTCGCGTTGACGTGACGCGGAGGGGCGGCGAGACTTGCTGTAGGCCACGCGAGGAGGTGCCCGCGCGCACGAAGTTCAGGACCACCGGAGAGAGCCAATCAGCGCCAGGTCCGTGATTTTCACGGATGACGAGGCGGGGGCAGTATCGAACCACTCGGCGGATGGCCCCCCGGCCGGCACAGCCGTAAGGCAGCAGACAAACCAGCGCGGGTAACCGGCTGACAAACCTGCGCCACGTGCCAGGGAACAGCGCCTCCCTTTCCTCTCCACCGCAAGCGCCCACACGTCTGCCCGCCGCCGGGATCGTCCCGCCGCGGTGTGGCGCCACGCTGCAAGGAGCACCAAGCCATGTGTGGAATCGTCGGATACGCCGGGCCTCGGCCCGCCGCGCCCATCCTCGTCCGCGGCCTTCGCGATCTCGAATACCGGGGCTACGATTCGGCCGGAATCGCCATCCTTACCCGTGAGAGCGGCGGCCATCGCCTCGCCGTGACCAAGCGCGAAGGGAAGATCGCGAACCTTGAAGAGGCCCTGCTTTCGGAATCGGGCCCGGCCGGAACGACCGGCATCGGCCACACCCGCTGGGCCACGCACGGCCGCCCGAGCGATGTCAACGCGCACCCGCACCTGAGCTGCGACGGCGAAGTCGTGGTCATCCACAACGGCATCGTCGAGAATTATGCCGAGCTGCGGGCGCGCCTCCGCGAGAGCGGACACGGGTTCGCCAGCGAGACGGACACGGAGACTATCGCCCACCTGATGGAGATCGCCATTGGCGCTGGCGCGAGCCTGATCGAAGCGCTCCGCCAGACCTGTGGCCAGCTCGAAGGATCGCAGGCGATCCTCGCGATGTGCCACCGGGAGCCGGGCGTGATCGTCGGCGCGCGGCTTGGCAACGCGGGCGGCATCGTCATCGGTTACGGCGAGGGGGAGATGTTCCTGGCGAGCGACCTGGCGGCGATCATCCCCCACACCCGCCGGGTAGCGTTCCTGAACGATGGCGAACTGGTTCGCGTGGAAGCGGCCTCGGCCGATTTCAGCACGATCGCGGGTGTGCCCACAGAACCGGACATCCGGGCCATCTCGATCGACCCGGTGAGCGCCCTGAAAGGGCAGTACGCCCACTTCATGCTCAAGGAGATCATGGAGCAGCCAGAGGCGCTTTCGGACACGATCCGCAGCCTCGTCACCTTCGACCCGCCGGCACTCCACCTCGACGACCTCGGGACTGCGGGCCCGGAGCTGGCGCGTATCCGCCGCGTCGTCCTCCTCGGAATGGGTACCTCGCTCCACGCGGCGATGGTCGGCCGGCGCTATTTCGAAGAGCTTGCGGGCGTCCCGGCGGAGACCGACAACGCGAGCGAGTTCCGCTACCGGAACCCGATCCTTGACCGCGAGACGCTGGTCGTCTCCGTCAGTCAATCGGGCGAGACGGTGGATGTCCTGGAAGCGATGGCGATCGCCCACGCGGCCGGGGCGCTCCAGATCACGATCTGCAACACGCAGGGCGCGCAGACGGCTCGCGTCGCCGATGGCGTGGTATACACCCGTGCGGGCCTGGAACGCGGCGTCGCCAGCACGAAGTGTTTCGTCACGGCGATGGCGGCGCTCTACGCCCTCGCCCTGCGGGTCGGCGAGGCGCGCGGGACGCTTTCGGCGGCGGACCTCGCGGCGCGGATCGACGACCTCGCGAAGGTCCCGGACGCGGTCGCCAGGGTGCTCGCGGACGCGAAGCCGTATGTGCGCCTGGCGGCCCATTTCGCGCGGGCCGAACACATGCTCTTTCTCGGTCGAGGGCTCGCCTTCCCGGTGGCGATGGAGGGCGCGCTGAAGATGAAGGAGATCAGCTACATCCACGCCGAAGGCTACGCCGCGGGCGAAATGAAGCATGGCCCGATTGCCCTCATCGACCCGGCGTTTCCGACCGTGGCCGTGGCCACGCGACACGCCCTCCACGCCAAGATCGTCTCGAACATCGAGCAGATCCAGGCGCGGGGCGGAGAAGTGCTCGCGATTATCACGGATGGCGACAGGGAAGTGGCGGCGCTGGCTCAGCAGAGCATCGCCATTCCCGAGGTCGCGGCGCTCCTCGAGCCGATCGTCGCGAGCGTTCCGATGCAATGTCTTTCCTATTATGTCGCTGTCCACCGGGGCTGCGACGTCGACCAACCACGCAACCTGGCGAAGACGGTGACGGTCGAATGATTGGCGTTACGTCACGTGTTTCTTGCGGCCCGAGGCGATGGGATATAATAGCTGAAGCTATCGGCCAAATCTATGCTGGGACCCGGAGGTATAGTCTACGTGATTAGCATGAGCCGGTCTGTTGTCTGGTTCAACGAGGTCGGGCGGGATGACCTCGGACTCGTTGGTGGCAAGGGCGCAAACCTCGGAGAGCTCACGCGGGCCGGCATCCCGGTCCCACCGGGCTTCGTGGTGACAGCCGACACCTACTTCCATTTCCTCGACCAGAACGGCCTTGAGCCCGCGCTCAAGAAAGACCTGTTCGGGCTGAACGTGCACGATTCGGCGCAGCTGAACGAGCGCGCGGCGCGCATCCGCCAGCGGATCCTGGACGCCGCGATGCCGCCCGAGATCGCCGAGGACATCCGCGCCGCGTACCGCGAACTGGGCGAGGGCGCGGTAGCCGTTCGCTCTTCGGGCACGGCGGAGGACCTTCCGGAAGCGAGCTTCGCCGGCCAGCAGAGCACGTTCCTGAACGTCGTTGGCGCCGAGAACGTCGTCCGCGCGGTTCAGGCGTGCTGGGCCTCGCTCTTCGAAGGCCGGGCGATCTTCTACCGCGAAGAGGCCGGCTACGACCACCTCAAGGTCGGCCTCGCCGTGCCCGTCCAGCGCATGGTCCAATCGGAAAAGTCGGGCGTCATGTTTACCGTCGAACCCGTGACCTCGGACTCCAGCAAGATCACGATCGAGGCGGTGTACGGGCTCGGGGAGGGGATCGTCTCAGGCGAGATATCGCCCGACCTGTACATGGTCCAGAAGGAATCGCTGCGCATCCTCGATACGACGATCGTCCCCCAGGAGCGGATGATCGCGCGCTCACCGAGTTCAGACGGCAGCTACGAAGGCGCGAACGCCTGGCTGCCCGTGCCGGCCGACGACGTGCACCAGCAGAAGCTGACCCTCGACGAGATCCGCGAACTGGCCCGCATCGGCCGCGATGTCGAGGCGCACTACGGCGGGCCACAGGACATCGAGTGGGCGCACGAGGGCGGCAAGTTCTATCTGACCCAGGCCCGGCCCGTAACCACCCTCCGCGCCGGTGGCCAGGATATCGACGACAGCGCGGAGGAGCCGGCGCCGATCCTCCTTTCGGGCCAGCCGGCAAGCCCCGGCGTCGGCTTCGGGCCGGTCCGCATCGTCCGCGACCCGCACAACATCGATATCGTGAAAAAGGGCGACGTCCTCGTCGCCGAGATGACGACACCGGACTTCGTGCCGGCGATGAAGCGGGCCTCGGCGATTGTCACGGAGCGCGGCGGGCGAACCTGCCACGCCGCGATCGTCAGCCGCGAACTCGGGATCCCCTGCGTCGTCGGCGCCGGTTCGGCCACGACGGCGCTCGCGGAGAACCTTGCCGTCACGGTCGATGGGGCGAAGGGGAACGTCCACGAGGGCCGCGCGGAGGTCCGTATCGCCTGGGCGAAACACCAGGAAGAGAAGTACGCCAACGCCGCCATCCTTCAGACCACGACCAGGCTTTACGTGAACCTGGCCGAGCCCGAGCTGGCGGAACGAGTGGCCGCCCGTCACGTCGATGGCGTCGGCCTGCTGCGGGCTGAGTTCATCGTCGCCCAGATCGGCGTCCACCCCCGCCAGTTCATGGCGGAAGGCCGCCCGGAGGAGTACACCCGACAGCTGGCGGCCGGCATCCGCGAGTTCTGCCGCGCCTTCGCGCCCCGGCCCGTCGTCTACCGTCTGACGGACTTCAAGACGAACGAATACGCGAACCTGCGGGGAGGCGCGGCCCACGAACCGAACGAAGAGAACCCGATGATCGGTTTCCGTGGAGCCAGCCGCTACATCCACGAGCCGGATGTCTTCAAGCTTGAGCTGGACGCGATCAAGCAGGTTCGGGCCGAGTACACGAACCTCTACGTGATGGTCCCCTTCGTCCGCACGCCAGCCGAGCTGCGGAGGGTGAAGCAGCTTATGGCGGAGCAGGGGCTCGTCCGGAACGAGGAGTTCAAGCTCTGGATGATGGTCGAAGTGCCATCGAACGTGATCATTCTCGATAAGTTCATCGATATCGGGCTCGACGGTATCTCGATCGGCTCGAACGACCTGACGCAGCTCATCCTCGGCGTGGACCGCGACAGCGAGAAGCTGGCGGAGACCTTCGACGAGCGGAACGACGCGGTGATGCTCGCCATCCAAACGGCCGTGACGACGGCCCGCAGGCGCGGCCTCACCGTCTCGATCTGTGGCCAGGCGCCCAGCGTTTACCCGGAGGTGACGGAGAAGCTTGTCGAGTGGGGCTGTACCAGCGTCAGCGTCAGCCCGGACATGATCGACCGCACCCGCGAGATCATCGCGAACGCGGAGGCGAAGCTCGGAAGGGCGCCGAAGGACCTGCCCTCGCGAGAGTGAGAGTCGCGGCGATCGTGCGGGAACTCGAAGTGGACGGCTGGCGGTTCCAGGCCGTCCACGGCAGCGAGTGGAAGTTCAAGCATCCGACGAAACCGGGCCGGGTGTCCGTACCCGGGCATCCTGAAAAAGAGGTGGCGGCGGGAATGCTCGCGAGCATCCGCAAGCAGGCGGGGCTCAGTTCGGAGGGCCGGTGAAGCGGCAAGTCGGAGACCGTCGGCCCCCGCGAAAAGCCAATGTATGGTGTAGAAGCGACACGCGCGTCGCGCTTGGGGCCGACGGAGACCGCCGAGTTGG
>JANMTH010000243.1:0-2978 GCA_031390305.1 Thermoflexaceae bacterium | reverse complement strand
CCGACCTGCACGGTATCGTCCAGCGCTGAGTAGTCGCACGATTCAAGATGGTCGAACAGCAGCCGCTGCGTCACTCCCCTTCTCCCGTGAGGTACGAATCGGGAGAAGGGGCTGGGGGATGAGGGCGCGACGCCAGGAACGCAGAAGACAAGTTGGAGCGGGACCACCCGGTCGCGGGCGAAGACTCCACGGGTTACTCGGGAACGCTGGGATCGTGATCCCCGAACAGTTCGCTCAACGGCAGCCGAAAGCCAGGGATCACGTCCTCGCCGTCAAGTTCACCACCGAACGGGACGAGCTGCGTGCTGCCGTCGGCGCGATACACGAGGACGCGGCGTGCCTCCGGGTAGACGACCCAGACGAGGCGCACGCCGGCGTCGATGTACTCCTGGATCGTGCGGTCCGTCTGGGCGGCGCGCTCCGAAGGCGAGACGACTTCGGCGAGGAGGTCTGGCGCGACGGTGAGGTATGGCGCATCCGGCTCAGCGGCCCCGAGCCTTTCGTTGGAGACGAAGACGAAGTCGGCGCGAGGTATCCGGCGAGGCCGGCCGGGGAAGAACTGGAGGCCCACGTCGCGCCGTAGGCTTTTCCGAGGCCCTGGCCGCGGACCATACCTCCGGCCTCGATGAGAAGGATGGCGCCGATCTCGCTGGATAATCTGCTCACAGCTCGCTCCTCCAGCAGGCCATCGTCCAGTTCGTAAGCAACGCTGTCCTCGAGTTCGTAGAACTCCTCAGGCGTCAGGAGGCGCTCGGAGACGGCGAGGGCGGTCATGTCGATATCCTCACGCAACCAGTATAGGCCGATGGAAGAGGCCTCGGACTGGCACAGATGCTGCCAGGGCGTGGCGTTGTCCGATCCTGGTCTTGTGAGGGAATCGTGGGGCGCGCATGATGGCATCGACTTGGCAAAGATGCCATGTGACAGGAGTGGGGCACTGTGCGACGGACTATTCTCTCCCTGGCGTTTCTGGCAGCCGCCATTGTTGTCTTACCTCCGACTGGCCCTCAGACCTCTGCAGCACCCGTCGGACCCCACCGGGCGGTCGTGTTGATCGTTGCGAAAGACGGCTTCCCGCCGCCGCCTCCTCCCCTGCCACTGCCTCCACCACCGCCCCAAGCTCTGCCACCGCCTCCACCACCGCCACCGCCTCCCCCACCACCTCTAGCGCTCACGTTTGGGGAAGGCACCAAGGTGGTCGGAGTCGATATTCAGCCGGGCACCTATCGCACCCGCACGGCGACCTCTGGGTGTTACTGGGAGCGGTTGAGCGGATTCGGCGGAACCTTTGACGAGATCATCGCCAATGACTTCACGGACGACACGTCGGTTGTGACGATCAAGCTCACCGATGCGGGCTTCACCTCTCGGCGTTGCGCTGCGTGGACCAACGACTTGTCAGCTGTCACCACGAGCCAAACCGCGCCGTTCGACGAGGGAACGTTCATCGTTGGGACGGACATCGCGCCCGGAACGTGGCGGGCTCCTGGCGGCTCAAGTTGCTATTGGCAACGGATGCGTTCATTCTCGGGGGACTTTGACGACATCATCGCTAACGACTTCGGCGGTACGAGCCCGGTCGTAGCCATCTCCGGAACCGACAAGGGCTTTCAGACGCACCGTTGTGGAACGTGGACTCGCCAATGAAGGAGTTCTGCTGCCCTAATACACATCGAACAGGTTGAACCGCGGCCCGTCTTTGCAGCAGAGCCTCACCCCGTGCTTCGTGAAGATCGCGCAGCCGTAACACATCCCCCAGCCGCAGGGCATGTTCTCCTCCATCAGGATCTGCGGCTGCTGACGCCGTCCATTGAAGCGGAGCGCTTCCGCCAGCGACTGGAACATCGGCGTTGGCCCGCAGGCGTAGATCCTGCTCGCCCACTCCTGGTACGCACCGAGGTGCTCGGTCACGAACCCTTTCGGCCCCGCCGACCCATCTTCCGTGACCGTCACGTACTCGACTTCGCGTGGCCAGGCGCTTCCCTGCAGGAGGTGCGCGGAAGTCCGCGCGCCCATCATCGCCACCACCTGGTGTCCGGCGGCCAGCGCCCGCTCCGCCGTATCCACCATCGGGGCGATGCCGACGCCGCCGCCGATCAAGAGCAGGTTCCCCCGGTCCTCCGGGAAGCGGAAGCCCTTGCCGAGCGGCCCGTAGGCGCGGACGGCCGTCCCGCGGGGCTGCGCCGCCAGCCACCCCGTGCCACGGCCTACGACGTTGTAGAGGATTGCGAAGCGGTCGCCATCCACGCGGTGGTAGCTGAAGGCCCGCGCGAACATGGGCTCTCTGCCTTCGTGGCTGCAATGGACCATCACGAACTGGCCCGCCTCCACCCCCTTCGAAAGGCCAGGAGCGTGGAACCAGGTGACGAACGCCCCCTCGTAGGCCGGCTCCGTCGAAAGCACGGTGGCCGTTTCGATGATCATCCGCCGAGGTACTCCCGCAGTGTCGCGATCTCATACTCCGCGCCGAGGGTGAGGGCGTCGATCGCGGCCCGGGCCGTATCGATCGATGTGAAGCAGGGAATTCGCTTCTCTGCGGCCGCCCGGCGAATGTGGAAGCCGTCGCGCAGGGAGCCCGTCAGCCGCCCTTCGGGGGTATTGATCACGCACTGCACCGTCCCGTCGTTCACGATATCGACGACGTTCGGGTGGCTGCCGCTCAATACCTTCGTCACCGCCGTCACCGGGAGCCCGAGGGCCGCGATCACGGCCGCCGTGCCTTCGGTCGCGTAAAGCGTGTAGCCGGCGCCCGCAAGCTGGTGGATAAGGGGGAGGGCGTCGGCCTTCGTCTGGTCGCTGATGCTCAGGAGGATGGCGGAGTCTTTCTTCAGGGCGAGGTCGGAGGACATCAGCGCCTTGGTCAGCGCCGCTTCGAAGGTGCGGTCGATGCCCATCACTTCGCCCGTGCTCTTCATCTCCGGGCCGAGGTGGGTGTCGACGCCGACGAGCTTCGACATGGAGAAGACGGGCGCCTTGAT
>JANMTH010000450.1:0-2205 GCA_031390305.1 Thermoflexaceae bacterium | reverse complement strand
CGGAGGCTCTCGGCCTTTCCCGCCAGTCGCAAGGCGGCGGCTGCGGTCGCCAGCACGAAATCGGCGACTGGCCCCTCCGCCCCTCCGAACACCGCCCGCAGCGTGGCCGCGTTCTCCGCCGGCCCGCCTCCCGCGACGGCGCCGATCGGATGGACGGGCAGTCCGCACTCCCCGGGCGTCAGCTCTACCTCGCGGACCGTGCCGTCCACCGTCCAGCCGAACGTCGGCCCGGCGGGGCTGATCTCGTCCAGACCTTCGGCGGAATGGACCACCAGGGCGCGGACCCCTCGCAGCCGGAACGTCTCGGCGAGGAGCGGGCCGAACGTCTTCACGGAGACGCCGACGAGCATCATCGATGGCCGCGCCGGGTTGGAGAGCGGACCAAGAAGGTTGAAGATCGTCCGGATCCCGATCTCCCGGCGGGGTGGCCCGGCGTGGCGCAGGGCCGGGTGGAAACGCTGGGCGAAGAGGAAGCAGAAGCCGCAATCGGCGATGATCGCCGCCGCCTCGGGACCGCCGAGGTCGAGGTTGGCGCCGAGCGCCTCGAGGACATCGGCGCTGCCGCATTTCGAGGACGCCGCCCGGTTGCCGTGCTTCGCTACCGGCACGCCGGCGGCGGCAACCACGATCGCCGCCGCCGTCGAGACGTTGAACGTATCGAAGCCATCGGCGCCCGTCCCAACGATGTCGAGCGTCCCCGCAATCGGCACCTGCTCGGCGTGGCGGAGGGTAACCTCGAGGCAGGCGGCCACCACCTCCGGCGTCTCACCCGCGATCCGGAGCGCTGTCAGGAACGACCCGATCTGGGCCGGAGTCGCTTCGCCGCGCATGATCGCTTCGACGGCGGCGGCAGCCGCCGGGCCCGTGATCGAGCCGCCATCGACGAGTTCTCGTATCGCGTCCATGATCACGGCCGTGCCCCCTTGCTCTGCCGGCGGCTCACCACGTTCCGCCCTCCATCTCCAGGAAGTTCTTCAGCAGCTCCTTGCCGTGCTCCGTCGCGATGGATTCCGGGTGGAATTGGACGCCTTCGACTTTCAGGGTCTTGTGCCGAACGCCCATGATCACCCCGCTTTCGGAGTGGGCCGTAACGTCGAGTTCGGCCGGTTGGGTTTCGGCCGTGCCCGCCAGCGAGTGGTAGCGAATCGCCGTGAAGTCCTCCGGGATGCCCGCGAACACGCCCTTCGCGTCGTGGCTGATGGTCGAGGTTTTGCCATGCTTGATCTCACCCGCTCCGGTGACCACGCCGCCGTACACGCTATAGATGCATTGGTGGCCGAGGCAGACGCCAAGGACGGGCACCTTGCCGGCGAACTCGCGGATGACGTCCTGGGAGATACCCGCTTCAGCTGGCGTGCACGGGCCCGGCGAGATAACGACGTGGTCTGGCTTCAGCGCCCGGCACTCGGCCAGGGTCACCTTGTCGTTGCGGTAGACCACGACTTCGGCCCCGAGTTCGCTCAGGTATTGGTAGATGTTGTAGGTGAAGCTGTCGTAGTTGTCGATGAGCAGGACGGTCATGGCCGGGCTCCTTCGTGGTCGGTGTCGTGACGGCGGTTCATCGGTCTAACGCCTCCTCTCCCACCATGTCGGCGGCCACCGTTCGTAGCGCGTTCGAAAGCTCGGCCGGCGAATAGGCGAAGCCCCGCGTATCGAGCTTGAACTTCCTCGCCAGGTACTCCGCGTCGAACGCACCGGGAGAGCGAAGGTCCAGCGGATAGGCGGTCCCCGGCTCGCCCATCAGCGAGACGAGGAAGTAACCGTCGCCAGCGGACCGCGCGAAGCTGGAAACCTCGCGCAGGAGCGGCACGAGCACCAGTTCGACGCCCTCTACCCGGTAGAAGCGCACGGCCAGGTGCATGATCTGCTTATCGACGTTCATACGGCGCCCCTCGCGATCCCGGCGAGAATCTCGGCCACCCGTTCTGGGGTTTCGGCGGTATGGCCCGGCCCCGCGTCCAGGAGAAGTTCGCTATCCAGCGTACCCCAGAGGGCGGCGATCGCGATGCATCCCGCGTTCCGGGCCGCGAACATGTCCGCCGGGCTATCACCGATGAACACGGCTTCCCTGGCATCGTCGATGACCAGCCGGCTCAGTGCCTCGAAGACGGGCGCCGGGTCCGGCTTCTGGCAGTCCGTATCGTCGCCGCCGACGACCGCGCCGAAGTAGTGCAGGAGGCCGGCCTGTTCGAGTTCATCGACCGC
>JANMTH010000142.1:0-4308 GCA_031390305.1 Thermoflexaceae bacterium | reverse complement strand
CTAATGCCGATGAGCATCACCTGCTACCTCATTCGTTCGGCGGGTACCACGACGATCGTCGATACGGGCCTCGGCGGGAGGCGGCGCCAGGGCTTCCCCCAGGGCCGCCTCGACCAGGCGTTGAAGGAGGCCGGCGTCGATCCTTCGGAAATTGACCGCGTGGTGAACACCCACCTCCACATCGACCACACGGGCTGGAACACCATCGACCGTGAAGATGGCACGCGCGAGTTCTTCTTCCCGAAGGCCCGCTGGCTCGTCCAGAGGGTGGAGTGGGACTACTGGACACAGCCGCGATTCGTCGATGACCCGGCCCACCCGCACCTCGCCGAAACGGTGATCCCGCTCAAGGATTCGGGACGACTGGATTTCGCCTATGCCGAACAGGCGATCGACGAAAACCTGACGTTCGTCAGCAGCCCCGGGCACACGCCGGGACACGTCTGCATCGGCATCGCTTCCGCCGGCGAGCGCGCCGTCATCATCGGCGACGCCAGCCATCATCCCGTGCAGCTCGACCATCCGGACTGGTCGCCCGCGTTTGACGCCGATCCGACCGTCTCAGCGAAGACGCGCGAGCGGCTCTTCAACGAGGCGGCGGACGACGGGCGGACGTGGATAGCGGGCCACTGGCCCTTCCCCGGCATCGGCCACATCGTCCGCCTCGAAGGGAAGCGCGTCTTCCAGGCGCTCTAAGTCCGGCCCCGCTCGAACCGGTCGAAACGACAGATCCCCAAGGCCGAGGTAGGCGATGAGAGATCGGCTGTTCCTGCTGGCTCTCGTGCTCGCGCTGGCGGCAATGGCCGGCGGCGGGCAGCGGGCGCCAGTTCGCGCCCAGGCGCCGGGCGTCACGATCGCCGTGACGAATAGCAGCGACGGGGCCGGGGCCGCCTGTCCCCACGCCAGCCTCTGCACGCTGCGGAAGGCGATCGAGACGGCCAACGCGCAGCCGGGCGCGGCGCCCGTCACGATCGCCTTTTCGGCGACGGCGTTCCCGCCGGCCGCGCCGGCGACGATCGCCCTCACCGGCGCGCGGTTGCCGACGATAACGAGGACGTCCGTGAAGGTCGACGGCGCCGCAGCCGGCGTCGTCCTGGATGGTGCGGCGCTGCCGGCCGAGAGCGCCGGGATCGTGGCCAGCGGCAGCGCGTTCACCCTCCACGGCCTGGCGATCTGGCGTTTCAGCGGTGAGTGCGTCGTAGTCGCCGGTTCGGGCGCGACCATTGGCGGCGACCCGGCCCTGGGCCGGGCCAATCGCCTCGCGGCCTGCTCTGTTGGCGTCCTGGTGCGGGGCGCCGGAGCGACAGTGGTTGGGAACGTCATCGGCTTCGAACCGGCTTCGAACGCGGCCGCACCAGTGACGGCCGCCGGGATCGTGGTCCAGGAATCCTCCGCCACGATCGGCGGCGAAGCCGCGCCTCCCGCCCTGCGAAACATCATCGGGAACGCGCCGGCGGCCATTCGCCTGGGCCCTCTGGTTGCCGCCGATAGCGCCCCCTACCTCAACATCGAGATCGCCCGGAACCTCTTCGGCGCGGCCAGCGACGGCGTGCCGGCGCCGATCGGCGTCGCGATCGACATCCGGCCGGGCGTGCAAGGGACGCGAATCCTGCTGAACGACTTCCGAAACACGTCGGGCGCCGGCATCAGCCTCGCCCCAGACGGAGGCGGGACAGGCGTGAGTGGCGTCACCGTTCGCAAGAACAGCTTCAGCGCCGTCGCCGGCCTCCCGATCGACCTCGGGGGGAACGGCCTTCTCGATACCAACGACGATGGGGACGCCGACACCGGCCCGAACGGGATGGCCAACCACCCGGTCATCACCAGGGCCACACAGTCGCGCGTTGCCGGAAAAGCCGGGGCCACCTGCGCTGGCTGCAAGGTCGAGCTTTACCTGGCGACCCATTCGCCCGGGGCGCAGACCGATGGAACGCTCAGCCCGATCCCGATCGCCCAGGCTACCGCCGACGCGACTGGCGGATTCGCCTTCGAGGCAGCGCCGGTGACGCCGGGCCAGTGGGTCGCCGCTACGCTCATCGATGCGGACGGCAACAGCTCGGAGTTCGGCCCAAGCGTGCGCGTGGGCTCGGGTATCATCCAGTGCGGGAACGTCTCGCTCCCGGCTGGTTGGACGATGTCGGGGTTCTTTGCGGCCAGCGTCCCGCTCGGAGGGACGCTCCCCGGGGATTCCAGCGGGGCGATCAACGCCATCTACCAGCTCCAGCCCGATGGAGGCTACCTGCGCTGGTTCCGGGATACGGCGGTGGGCCGCACGCTCTCCTCGCTCGAATCGGGACAGGCGTATTGGTTCCTTGCCGATGGGCCAGTCACCCTCAGCGCCGGGTTCACGCTCGCTACGCCGCCCCCGCTCCAGCTGGCGGCGGGCTGGAACGACATCGTCTACTTCGGGGCCAGCGCCGATGTCCGCGACGCGTTCGGCCCTATCCGCGAAGCGATCACCGAGCTGCACGCCTACGGCAACGAAGAGCCCGAGGGCGGGAACTGGCGTTCGTGGGGGACAGCCGCCATCCCGGAGTGGGCGCGCGGCTTTTCTACCGTCCAATCCTGCTCTGCCTACCGGATAAACGTCCCGGCGGCGGCGATGGTCGATCTCCTTCAGCCGTAGCCCCTGGCGTATACTCACGCGACGCTAATGGAGGCAGCCGCCACATGGTTATCGAGATTCGCCCCTGCCGGACGCCGGAGGAGGTGTCCCAGTACGACGCGATGGGCGCCTACGTCTTCGCCTCGCCCGAAATCGCCACGCCGGAATCGCCGACGAACGCCGATTGGACGCTCTGTGCCTTCGACGACGGCAAGGTTGTATCGCAGGTTGGAGCCTTCCCCTTCACGGTGCGGCTGAACGGCGCGCCCGTCGCAATGGCCGGCGTCACCATGGTGGGCACGCTTCCCCACTACCGCCGCCAGGGGCTGTTGCGAAAGCTGATGACGCAGGCCTATTCCGATATGCGCGACCGGAACCAGCCGATCGCCATCCTCTGGGCTTCGATGGCGGCGATCTACCAGCGCTTCGGTTACGGGATCGCCAGTTCAAGCGTGCGCTACACGTTCGACCCGCGCTTTGCCGGTCTGCAGGAGCAGTACGAAGCTGGCGGACGGATCACGCTGGAGACGGCGGAGGATGCATACCCGGTGATCAAGCAGATTTATGTGGAGTACGCGAGCGAGCGCAATCTTCATATCCACCGCAGCCGGGCGCTGTGGCAGGCGAGCACGCTGCGGGCCGGTGAGAAGGGGAAGCCAGTGCACGTTGCGACGTACCGGAACGCCGAGGGGCGGCCGACGGGGTACGTGGTGTACCAGCTGGTGGAGAAGGAACGGACGGCCCCGGGGCCGGACCAGCGGCTGACCGTCCAGGACTACGTGACGCTTGACCTCGAGGCGTTCCGCGCGCTCTGGGAGTACCTTCGCAGCCACGACCTGGCGGGTGAGGTGGTAATCCGCGGCGCCCTCGGCGAGGACGACATCGCTCCGGAACTGCTGCTGGAACCGCGGATGCTGAACAAGCAGGTCTCGGACGGCATCTGGATGCGGATCGTGGAGGTTGAGAAGGCGCTGATGGCGCGGCCATATGGCGAACGTGGCGAACTCACGTTCGCCATCGATGACCCGATGTGCCCGTGGAACAGCGGCGCCTATCTGATGGAGACGGACGGACGGACGACGGAGGTTCGCCGCAAGGACGGCCCCGCCGAGCTGGTGGTGACGCCGAACGCGCTGGCGACGCTGCTAGCCGGCCATCGCAGCGCGACCCATCTTGCCCGCGCTGGCCGGCTCAGCGCCGCGAGTCCCGCTGTGCTCCAGCGCGCCGACCGGATCTTCCGGACGGAGTACGCGCCGAACTGCCCGAACGGCTTCTGAGGGCTTCAGGCCCCGGCCAGGGCGGCGCGCACCTCGCGCAACCTTCGGTACGAAGCGAGGACGTGTGGCTGGTCGTCTGTCAGATGGCGGATGATGACGTCGGAGTAGCCAATTCGGGCGTACTCGCTGAGATGGCGGACGACCGTATCGACGCTGCCGTAGACGCAGGCCGAAGGATCGAAACCACGGTAGCCGGCGGCCACGATCCTCCCGGCGACGTCCTCCGCCTCGGCATCGGTCTCGCCGACGTAGATGTCGCGGCGAATCGCGACCACCCCCGGTTCGCGGCCGTGTGCCAGGCGGCGCTGGCGATAGAAGGCGGCCCAGTGCGCGGCCAACGCTGGCGTCAGCTCCGGCCCGGCCAGCCACCCATCGCCGAGCCGCGCGGCGCGATCGACCGAGGCTTCGACGCTGCCGCCGATCCAG
>JANMTH010000111.1:0-2576 GCA_031390305.1 Thermoflexaceae bacterium | reverse complement strand
GGGCCGGTGGACTGGCGGCTTACGCTGCAAAGCGCGTGGCGAGCGCGGTTGGACAACCGGTTGGCGCCGCGCTACCCGCTCTTCGAGGACGCGGTGGTGCGCATTCCAGGTACAGCGGTGAGCCTCCCAGCCCGGATGGTGGACTTTTCTACCGCCGGTGCGGCGCTGGAAACAGCCGCCTGGCCAGGTGGCCGCAACCTGATCATCACGGCGGAGTGGGGCGGGAGACGGGTTGAACTGCCGAGCCAGTGCGTGCTTTCGGAACGGACGTGGCGGGGAGCGACCGTGCACTGCCAGTTTGCCGGGCTCGATGGCGAGACGGAGAGCGTCGTCGAGGGTTGGGTGGCGGACCTCCGCCAGGCGTTCGAGCAGGTTCAGACGTGCCTGGCCTACCGGATAGATGATCCGTGGCAAGCGATCGCCTCACGGGCGCGGGGGCGGGCCGCCTGAAAGTTCAGCGGCGGTAGGGCGCGTCGGCCAGCGCGCCGGTTTCGTAGAGTTTCGCGATATCGCTCTCATTCAGGCCGAGGTAGCGCTGGAGGAGATCGCGCGTGTGCTGGGCGAAGCGCGGCGCGGGAGCGGTCACGGCGCCCGGGGTACGGCTGAGCCGCCAGGCCAGCCCGTCGTGTGGCCAGGCGCCCTGGTCGGGATGTTCCACGGTCACGTGGTATCCGCGGAGCCGGAACGCCGGGTCATGGACGATATCTAGCGTGCTGAGGACGGGCGCGGCGGCGATCCCGTGTTCCTGGAGCAGATGCGCGGCCTCGTACCGCTCACGGCCCACGCTCCAGCCGATGATGGCGGCGTCGATGTCGTCTTCGGCGGCCTTTCGCGCGGCGAACGTGGCGAAGGCGTTCGCCAGGTCTGGCCGTTCGATCAGCTCGCAGAGGCGGAGCCACTCCTCGTCCGTGCGGATGGCGATCGTTAGCCAGGCGTCGTCGCCAAGGCATGGGTAGCAGCCGTGCGGCGCCATATCCGGATGACGATTGCCGCGGGGGACGGGGGTGCGTCCGAGGGAATGGGCGGCGAACTGTTCGCCGATCATGGCGGCGATCGTCTCGTGGCCCGAGATCTCGACGTATTGGCCTTCGCCGGTTCGGTCGCGATGGAGGATAGCGAGGGCGACGGCGGCGGCGCCGGTCGCGCCAGAGGTCGGGTCTCCATAGGCGATGCCGGTGTTGTAGGGCTGGTCCGCGTCGGCGTACTGATTGAGGGAGGCGAGGCCGCTGAGCTGATCCATGTTCGTGCCGACGCCGGCGAGGGGGCTATCGGGCCCATCCTGCCCGTAGCCGGAGATCGAAACCATCACGATGTCCGGTTTTACCGCCCGCAAGACGTCGTATCCGAGATTGAGCGCGTTCATCCGCCCGGCCTTGAAGTTCTCGATCACGACGTCGAAGTGGGGGAGAAGGTCGAGCACGAGCTGCCGCCCGGCGGGGTTCGCGGGGTCGAGTGAAAGGCTCTGCTTGCCGCGGTTGTAGTTGTTGAAGTAGGCGCTGTTGTCCCACGGCCGCTCATGCGCCGGGTCGACCGTTGTGGCGCGGATGAAGTCCATGAGGGCGGGAGACTCGATCTTGACGACTTCGGCGCCGAAATCGGCCAGCCACTTGGTGGCGAAGGGACCGGCCCAGTAGGCCGTGAAGTCGAGAATGCGGAGGCCGGCGAGGAGGCCGCCGCCGTTGCGGTCGCGGGGGAGGATCAGCGGGTCCGGTTTCGCCTCCGGGACGGCCGGCCAGGCACTCCTGAGGTTTTCCGCCTGGGCGAGTGGCAGCTCACCGAGTGCTGGCGCGGGCTTCGATTCCCAGGGCGTGGCCGACATGTTGAAGGGGCGGCCCGGCAGCCGGACCTGGCCGCCGGCGGCTGTGGGCAGGGTGACGAAGAAGTGGCGGGCGGCGAGGTGTTCGCTGGCGGCCACTTCTTCGATCGTCTCGACGGGGGCCATCGTCATGCCCGTCTCGCGGGCCACGCGGCGTATTTCGGCCTTCGCCAGTGGGCCCAGATAGCGGGTGACGAACTCGGTGAGTTCGTCGTTGTGCTGGAGCATCCCCGGGAGCGTCTGGAAGCGCGGGTCGGAGCCGTATTCCGGGGTTCCGGCGATGCGCGAGAACACGGGGAGCTGGCGGTTCGTCCCGTAGATGCCGGCGTAGCCATCGGCACAGGGGTAGATGCCCATGAGCGAGAAGCGCGCTCTGCCGGAGCGGCCCTGGGCGACGCCGAGGAAGCGCGCGTTCGGGCCGAAGCCCTCGGTCGAACCGGCCATCACCTCGATGGCGCTGACCTCCACCTTCTGGCCCAGCCCGGTGGGGTGCGCTCCGTAGAGGGCGAAGCAGGTGGCCGCGAAGCCGTTGAGGCCGAGCTGCATCCATGCCTGTTCGCCGGCGGTGCAGAGTGGTTCGCGGCCTGGCTCGCCGGTCAGCCACATCTGGGCGCCCATCGCGAAGGCGTTGAGGTTCTCGGCCTGCCAGTCGCGGTAGGGCCCCCAATCGCCGAAGGGCCGGAGCGACGTGTACACGAGGCGCGGGTTCGCGGCGCCAAGGCGGTCGTAGTCGAGACCGGCGGTCGCCAGGCGGGCCGGG
>JANMTH010000085.1:0-16092 GCA_031390305.1 Thermoflexaceae bacterium | reverse complement strand
GCGTGGAAGCGCGCGTCGGCGTTCAGCCGGGCGACGAGGTCGAGGACGTCGGCCTGGCTGGTTTCGGCCGGGAGATGGAAGGTCTCGCTGAAGATACCGGCTTCGTCGCAGGCCTTGGCCTTGGCGCCGACGTAGCTGATGGAGGCCGCGTTGTCTCCCACAAGGATGACGGCGAGGCCGGGCGTGAGTCCGTAGCCGAGCATCTCGGCGACGCGCTCTGCCACTTCGTTGCGGATCTCGGCCGCAATCGCGGCGCCATCGATGATCTGTGCGGTCATGGCGGTAGGGTAGAGGAGTTCATCGCCAAGGCGCCAAGGCCGCCAAGGTCGATGGAACCACGGCCATGACCGCACAGATCATCGATGGCGCCGCGATCGCGGCCGAGATCCGCAACGAAGTGGCCGAACGCGTCGCCGAGATGCTCGGCTACGGGCTGACGCCCGGCCTCGCCGTCATTCTCGTCGGAGACAACCCGGCCTCCATCAGCTACATCGGCGCCAAGGCGAAGGCCTGCGACGAAGCCGGTATCTTCAGCGAGACCTTCCATCTCCCGGCCGAAACCAGCCAGGCCGACGTCCTCGACCTCGTCGCCCGGCTGAACGCCGACGCGCGCTTCCACGCCATCCTCCCCCAGCTCCCCATGCCCCAACAGATCGACGAGCGGACGATCATCGACGCCGTTGACCCGCGCAAAGATGTCGATGGCCTCCATCCCCACAACCTCGGCCGCCTGCTCCGGGGCGAGCTGACGGGCGCTATCCCCTGCACCCCACACGGCGTCCTCCAGCTCCTCAGGCGGACTGGCAACGACCCGGCGGGCAAGCACGTGGTCGTCGTCGGGCGCTCTACCCTCGTCGGGCGCCCGCTGGCGGTCCTCCTGAGCAACAAGGAGCAGGGCGCGAACGCGACGGTCACGATCTGCCACACGGGCACGCCCGATATCGGCCGCTTTACGCGCGAAGCCGACATCGTCGTGATGGCCGCCGGCCACCCGAATACCCTCACGGCCGGCATGGTCCGCCCCGGCGCGGTCATCATCGATATCGGCACGAACCGGATAGACGCGCCCGAACGGAAGCGCGGCTGGCGGCTCGTCGGCGACGCCGACTTCGAAGCGGTGAAGGAGGTCGCTGGCTGGATTACCCCCGTGCCGGGCGGTGTCGGCCCGATGACGATCGCGATGCTCCTCGAAAACACGGTCCGTGCCGCGGAGCGCGCGCGCTGACCCATGCGGAAACGCAAAGGCTCAAAGAAGTGCAGAGACGATCCTTCCAGTGATTTGTCGCCTGATTCCTGGAGTAGAAGACGTTGGGTAATCTTTACCATCGGGTAGCTACGCCCCTGGCGGTCTGGGGTAGGGTGGATCCATGAAGCGGGCCGTAGTCCCGGCGATTGACCCCGAATGGAATGAGCGGCAGCGCCGCGTCCTCGACTTGCTGGCGAGGGGCGCGACCAACCCGGAGATCGCCGCGGCCCTCGGGATCACCCTCGACGGCGCGAAGTGGCACGTCTCCGACATCCTCTCCCGGCTCGGCGTCGATGCGCGCGAGGAAGCGGCGGAGTACTGGCGCGCACGCAACGGTCTCGGCTCCCGTCTTCGCCGGTTCGCCCGCGGCGCGCTCCCCGCCTCGGCCGTCGGCCGCTGGCTCGCCGGCGGCGGGAGCGCCGCCGTGATCGCCGTCGGCGTAGCCGTGCTCGTGGTGGTGCTCGTAAGCCAGGGTGGCGAGGACGAGCCGGGAACAGCGAGCCCGACGGAGACGGCGACGCCGGTAGCGACAGCCGTGCCCACGCCCCAGGCCGGGCTCAGCGCGCCGGCGCCATCCGTTATCGCCGGGAAAGCCGTTCAGCCACTCAGACTCGAATTTCCGGTCGAGTTGCCTAGCAATCTCGCCGTCTACTACTACCGGGCTCCGTATGCCAAGGACGGACCGTTCATCAACCTCTTCCGGACGTATGCGGCGGGCGGTAATCGACCGGTGGAGGAAGACCTATTGCGCGGGCTTCCAGACCAAGGGCTTGCCTTCGATATGGCGTTCGATCCCGAGACCGAACGCATTGCGGTGCTCATTTGCCGCAAGGGCTTTTGCGGTGGCTACGGTCAACCAGAACCATCGTCGGAACCGTTTCTTCATACTTCCGACGATGGCGGGGTGACGTGGGAAGAGCGGGGTCGCCTTCCGACCTTCACATTCGCGGTTGCCTGGACCGGCGACGGACTCGTTCTTTCAACGGCTTCCGACGAGAGCCTGAGGGAAGGCCGGCTCTGGCTCTTTCCGTCCGGCCAAGAGGTCAAGGCGCCCCGCGATGGCTATCTGTCGTACGTAACCGGCCTGGGCATGGTCTCCTGGACCGACGACGGTACGGTTAGGGACGCCGGCGGGAATGTAATCTTCAAGTGGAACGATCCGACGATTGCGCTCCGCGGAGGGGTGGTCACATCGTGGGCGACACCGCTCAGTACCAAAACAGGCTACGAGCGAGACCAGGGCGACCAGCCGCCGACGTACCTGCTCGACTTCGACTCAGGCCAGGCGCTTCAGCGCGTCTACTCGTGGAGCGGTCCCGTCATCGACCCCGTTGTTCGGATGTCCGATAACTTGATCCTCGGCAACGCTCTGACCGACCCGGACCGGTTCGGGCACTTCCCGGCGGTGATCATCTGGCTGTCCGACGCGTCGATCCACGAACTTCGGTTCCCGGCGGTCCAGGGTTCCGTCAACCCAGTGATCATAGGTGCTCGTGAGGGCCTCTTCGTACGCGTCACCGGCGCTGGCGACTGCCTCAACGTCCGCGAAGGGCCGGCGACCTCCGCCGCCATCCTCAGCTGCTACCGCGACAACGTCATCCTCCGCCTGCGCGACAACGTGCCGGTCGAGGCGGGCGGCATCTCCTGGCTCCCGGTCGCCACTCCGGACGGCCGCCCCGGCTGGGCCAGCGCCGAATTCCTCGAACGCTGAGCGCCTTCGAAACGCAAAGAAGCAAAGATCCCTGAATGGCGTGCACAAGCCGGCCGTCCTTCGCGGTCGCCGCCTCCTCTCTCCGGCACTCTCGGCGATTCTCTCTTTGGTCTCTTTGCTGCTTTGCGTTTCAACCCCGTTCGCCCTTTTGCCTTTGGCCGTTCACCTTTCGGCTACAATGGCCGTCACCTTCCCGCGGAGTGCTCCCATGGCCGAACTCGGACGCCTGCTGACCGCGATGGTCACGCCCTACACCCCCGATGGCGCCGTCGATTACGCCCACGCCCGACGTCTCGCCGCCCATCTCGTGCGCGCCGGCAACGACGGCGTCGTGGTCACCGGTACGACCGGAGAATCGCCGCTCCTCAGCGACGACGAGAAGGCGCGCCTCTGGGAGGAGATCAAGCAGGAACTCGGGGATACCGCGACTGTTATCGCCGGTGCGGGGACGAACGATACGCACCACTCCCGCACGCTCGCGAAACGCGCCGAACGCAGTGGCGCCGATGGCATCCTCGCCGTCGTCCCCTACTACCTGAAGCCGCCGCAGGAGGGCATCTACCAGCACTTTCGCTCCGTCGCGGAGAGTACCAGCCTGCCCGTCGTCATCTACAACGTGCCCGGCCGCGTCGGCGTGGGGATGACCGTCGAGACGATCCTCCGCTGCGCCGAGGTCCCGAATATCGTCGGCGATAAAGAGGCGAACGGCGACCTCGCTTCGACCGCCGCCGTGATGGAGGGAGCGCCCGACTTCCGCATCTGGAGCGGAAACGACAACGACAACTTTCACCTCTGGTGCATGGGGGCCTGGGGCGCAATCAGCGTCACCTCCCACATCGTCGCGGCCCAACAGAAGGAGATGTTGGGGCACATCCTCGCGGGCCGTCTGCCGGAGGCGGCGGCTATCCACCGCAAGCTCTGCCGGCTGACCGACGCCTGCTTCCTGAACGGCAGCCCAAGCACGATCCGCTACGTCCTTCGCCAGCTCGGCTTCGTCATCGGCGAACCACGCCTGCCCGTGGTCGAGCCCGATCCCGGCGTCGGCGCGAAGGTTATGGCCGAAGTCCTGAAGCACCACCTCGACGTGCCGGTCCCGGCCTAACCCTCGTGGACACCGACGCGGAGGGCCGCTGGGTGGAAGTCTGGCGCGGCACAGACCCGGCGCCGATCGGACGCCTCCTCCAGGCGGCGGGCATCCCGATGCGACTTGCCGCTTCCGGCCACCACAGCGTCAACCCGCTCGGCTTCTTCTCACTCTTCCGCAAGCGCGGCATCGAAAGCCGCCTCCTCGTCGCCGAGAGCGACCGCCAGCGCGCCCGTGAGGTCGTCCGAGGGTGAGGCGAGTTGGCGTACGGCGACGCTGGGAACCGGTCTGGGGCGGCAGGAGCGAAGCCGAAGCGGGAATCGTCGCCGGCGGCCTCGACGCGGACGGCATCGCGACCCGGATCACCGGATCCCCGGGGTTTCGGGGGCCAGGCATGCACCAGGAGGGCGGCTGGGCGATCTTCGTCCGCGAAGGCGAGGCCGCCCGCGCCCGAGCGCTGCTCGACGAGCGCGGCGAGGGCCACAAACCTGCTCCAGGGCTCCGATGGCCAGATCGCCGAGAATTTCCGGCTCCTCGCGCCGCTCACGGTGCTCGGCCTGCTGGCGCTCGTGGTTTGGGCCCTCGTGTCGGAGATCGTGAAGCGGACTTAAATTACTTCTTATGTAGCGTTAAGACTGGTGACTCGCCCTCCCCGGCGGCCTCCCTTTGTCTCTTTGGCCCTTCGCGTTTCCAGGGCCGTCAGCGGGCGAGGTACTGGCGCCTTGCGCCTCGCGCCTCGCGCCTCGCGCCTCGCCCGCCCCGCCTGATAGACTGGCGGAGCGCGAACACACGGCCTTCGTGACATATTTCGCCGGGGGACTCTATGGCGTACGGCAGCGGTATTGCGAAGGGCATGGGCCTCACCCTCCAGAGCCTCTTCCGCCCCGTGGCGACCATCCAATACCCCGAAGAGTCGCGCGCCATACCGGTTTACGCGCGCACCAACCTCCTCTGGTTCGAAGAGCGTTGCACCGGCTGTAGCACCTGTGCCCAGGCCTGCCCGGATGGCTGCATCCTCGTCGCCACCAGCCAGGACGCCGAAGGCCGCCGCAACATCGACCGCTACGAAATCGACTTCCGGATCTGCATGTACTGCGGGCTCTGCACCGAAGCCTGCCCCTACGAGGCGATCCAGCCCGGCGGCCCGCTCGATGACGCGGTCTACCAGTTCGACGAGATGTACCGCGACAAACACGCCCTCACCCGGATGGCGACGACCCACCTCGCGAGCCACGAGAACACGTACCCGAACGGGATGCGCGCCCCGGATGCGGACGCGGACTTCCACCGCCTGTAGGCTCGCAGCTCACGTGGTACGATGATCCCATGTCCCGCCCGACGCCCCTGGAGATCCATGAAGTCGCCGCGAACCTCGACCCAGAGTTCGCGAAGGCCGTGAGCCGATGGGAAGTGAGTGTGGGCGAGGACTCAACCGGCGACCCGGCCATCTTCGTGACGATCGTCTTTCGCGACGCTGCCATCCACGCCGCCTGGCCAGGCCGCGCCGCCTTCCGCGACCGCCTCCGGGACCTTCTCTTCGACATCGCGCCGGGCTATTACCCGTTCATCGGATTCTCGGCCGAGTCCGAGGCCATCAATCCAGAGCAGCCAGTCCGGGCATGACGCTCCATTCGGACCTTGTCAGCCAGGCGAAGCGACTGGCAACACTCGACCCGAA
Source organism: Thermoflexaceae bacterium (assembly GCA_031390305.1). Classification (GTDB taxonomy): domain Bacteria; phylum Chloroflexota; class Dehalococcoidia; order Tepidiformales; family Tepidiformaceae; genus JANMTH01. Next base: position 10,373 of record JANMTH010000085.1, on the reverse strand, counting down.
ACGCCCCCGCCAGGCCAACCTTCGCCGGTCGGTGTCTAGCTCCTATTACGCGCTCTTCCATTGTCTCGTCGAAGACGGCGCCCAAAAGGCGAGCCGAGCCAGCCAGAGGAGCCCTCTCTGGCATCTCGTGGCGCGAAAGTTCGACCACAAGTCGATGAGAGACATTAGCCAGGCGATCGCCTCGAACAAGGAGTGGGTCATCGCGACCCAACTCATAATCCCAAAGGAGCTTCGGGACGTTGCCGATGCCTTCGTCGTGCTCCAAGAGGACCGCCATGGAGCAGACTACGACCGGCAACTGAGATTCACGCGAGCCCGCGCCATCGAGGCGGTCGAACGGGCCGAGAGCGCCATCGCCGCCTGGGATCAGGTTCGGAAGACTGAAGCCGCGGCCCTCTACCTCCTGACGATGCTCCTCGGCCCACCGCGGAAGTAAGGCCGGGACGCGCAGGCCGTTTGAGCATCACACGACGGCCCATCCGAGCATGACACAGCCTTACATCCAGCTCGCTCCCATTTGCCACGCCCCCCTTTGGATGGCACGATCATCGCTACATGCCATACGTTGGAGTTCTGCCATGTCCGCAACCGTAAGAACCAGGATCGGAGCCGGCGGCCGGGTCGTCATCCCCGCCGAGTTTCGCGCCGCCCTCGGCTTACACGAGGGCGACGCTGTCACCATGAGCTGCGAAGACGGCGAAGTACGCCTTATGTCCTTCAGCGAGCGCGTTCGACGGATGCAGGAATTCGTTGCCGCGCGAATCGACCCGGCCGGCCCCTCGATCGTGGATGAACTGATCCGCGATCGCCGCGAGGAAGCGGAGCGTGAATGACACCGTCGTCGATGCGAGCGCAGCGCTCGTCGTAATCCGCCGGGAACCGGGCGAGGACGTCGTTCTGCGGGCGATCGCGGCCGGCACCGCGTTTGTTTCGACGGTGAACGTGGCGGAGGTTATCTCGTCGTTGATCGATCGCGGAATGACCCAGGCCGACGCCGCCGGCGCATTGGCAACGCTGGAACTGGTGGTCGTTCCCTTCACCGAGTTGCACGCCCTCGCGGCCGCCGCACTGCGCCCGCCAACCCGCGCACTGGGCCTCAGTCTTGGCGACCGCGCCTGCCTCGCCCTCGGGCTTGGGCTCAACCGGCGGATCCTCACCGCGGACCGCGCATGGGCACAGCTCAACCTCCCGGTCCCCATCGTCCTCGTCCGTTGACTCGGCCGCAGTCCCACGCCCCCGTTCGTTCCTCGCGTCACAATCTGTTAGATTAAGCCGAATTCTCATCCGGCCCTCCAGCCGGTTTCCAAGGCTCGTGCATGGCAGCGATTACCGTTGATGGCCGGATTCTCGAAGCGCCCGTTGGGGCGCCACTCGTCGAGGTCCTCAAGAAGAACGGCATCTACACCTCGAACCTCTGTTACATCGACGGGCTCAAGCCGTATGCCGGCTGCCGCACCTGCCTCGTCGATATCCAGGGCCCGCCCGGCCTCCAGCTCTCCTGTACCGCCACGATCCAGGAGGGCATGGTCGTCACGACCGAGTCCGACGAAGTAAAGGACGCCCGCAAAGCCGTCCTCTCCCTCATCCTCGCCAACCACAGCGACCGCTGCCTTACCTGCCATCGCCGCGAACACTGCCACCCCGGCGACATCTGCCTCCGCGACGACGTCGTCACCCATCGCTGCCTGACCTGTTCGAAGAACTATCGCTGCGAACTCCAGGCGACCTGCGAAATGGTCGGCATGTCTGGCTACGAGCCCTGGGTCGGCGAAGAGCGCTCGTTCTACCAGGTTCCCCAGCCGCCAGCGGACCGCGCCAACCCGTTCATGGAATTCGACCCTCAGATGTGCATCATCTGCACCCGCTGCCAGCGCGCCTGCGAAGAGAAGCGCCACACCGGGGCCATCACCCTCGGTGGCCGCGGCTGGGATACCCAGATCGCCTTCGGCGCCGGCGGCCCGATCCACGAGAGCAACTGCGATTTCAGCGGCGCCTGCATTGATGTTTGCCCCACCGCCGCCCTCATGGAGCACCCGAACAAATGGGTCGCCAAGCCGGATGCCTGGGCGACCACTACCTGCGATTCCTGCGCCGTCGGCTGCTCGATCAGCGTCGGCTCGAAGGACGGCCGAGGGACCATCGTCCGCCCGGGCGAGGGCAACCCCGTCAGCGGCGACCAGATCTGCGTTCGCGGCCGCTACCACTACGATTCCCTCAAGCCTCGCGAGCGGCTTTCCAGGCACAGCGTCCGGCGTGGCGCCATCCAGGTGCCGGCCAGCTTCGAAGACGCCATCGCCGAAGCCGCCCGGACCCTCAAAGAAGCGGCCGGCCGCGGCAAGATCGGCGTCCTCGTCGGTCCCACGGCGACGAACGAAGAGGCTCTCCTCGCGGCGCGAATCGCAAGCTCGTTCAACGCCTCCGCCGATAGCTCACTGGGGCCCGTGATGCGCAGCGTCAAGAACGCCCTCGAAGCGCGCGTCGGCACCTGGCGCGTCGCCGCCAATATGGAGCGCCTCAAGACTTCGAAGGTCATCGTCGTCGTCGCCGACGACCTCGAAGAGAGCCACAACGTCGCCAGCGTCCGGATCAAGGACGCCGTCGTCCACCACAAGGCGAAGCTCATCGTCATCGGCTCTCTGCGCAGCGAACTCGTCGATTTCGCCACCCTCTGGATCCGGAGCCACGCTGGCGAAGAGGGCTACAGCGCGGCCGCGCTCGCCACGGCGCTCGGTGGCGCGCCGGAGAACGAAGTCCTCGCCGAGGCCGCCGCCATCCTCCGCGACGCCCCAAAGGACGAAACCATCGTCGTCTGCGCGCCAAACCCCGTGAGCCCGGCGATCGCCGGAAGTATGGCCGCGGGCGCCGCCAATCTCGCCGTCGGCCTCTTCGGCTCGGCCGCATCGGAGAACCTCATCGTTCTCCCGGCCGAAGTGAACGTCCATGGCCTCCTCGACGCTGGCGTCGCCCTTGCCGGTGGGCGCAACCCCCTGGCCGGCCTCAGCGGCCTTCTCGCCATTCGCGACGACCCGACGATGCGCCTCGCTGGCGCGACCGCCGCCCTCGACCAGATCGGGGCCATCGTGGCTATCGACAGCGTGCTCCACGAAACCGCCCGCCGCGCCACCGTCGTCATCGCCGAAGGGCGCGCCTACGCCTCGGAAGGCACGTATACCCAGGGTGATTTCCGGGTACAGCGGCTCACCCCGGCCGTCACCCCCGAAGGCGCCGCCGTCCCGCTCTTCGCCGCACTCAGCGCGCTCGCCGCCAGCCTCGGGATCGACGTACCGGGAACCCCGGACGCCGCCCTCGGCGCCCTGGCGAAGGAGAACCCCCTCTACGAAGGCGCATACAACCTTCTCATCGGCGAAGGCGTGCGCATGCCCGTTACCGGATCGGGCAAGGGCGCCATCGTACCACTGGAAGCGCTCGCGGCCGGTGGCGAGGGTTTCCGGATCGCGACCGGCCGCGACCTCTACACCGCCGCCGACGCCGCCGCCCTTCGCCATCCAGACGCCGAAAAGCTCCACCGCTACGACCGCATCCAGATCAGCGAAGAGGACGGCGCGCGCCTCGGCATCAGCGACGGTGACGAGATCACGATCGCCTCGGGCGGCTCCGACATCAGCGCGAAGGCTACCGTCACCGAACGTGTCCGCGAAGGGACCGTCTTCGTCTCGAGCCTCCTCCAGGGCGGCGCCGTCTCCCAGTTCTTGGTGGGCGATTCGCTCCCCGTCGTCTCGATTTCGACCGTTCGTGCCCCGGCGCTGGCAGCGGCTGGCGCAACTGGGGCCTAACGCTATCCGGCGGCAGCGTGGGCGAAGGCGCGCGGTGGGGTTCACTTCCACTGAACTCCGCGACATCGAACGGATCGTGGCGAACGCGGTAGAGGCTGACGGGGCACGCCATAGAGCTTCCTGCGCTACCTGCGCTCGCACGTCGAAGCCAGCGTACCAACCCGAGTAGCGCCGCGCCGACAGCCGCCCTTCCGCATCCGCCGCGCCTGGGGCGCGCTATACTGGGAGCATCCCGCCGGGAGGGGAGCCCATGACCACCGCCGTAGCCGAACGCCTGGACGTCGATGAGTTCCTCGCGATGCCGGGAAATGAAGACTTCGAACTGATCGATGGCCTCCTCAAGGAGCGAGGCATGGGCCTCAACGCGGTTTGGACGGCCGGGCAAATCTTCGCGGAACTCTCCCGCTTCAACGCCACCACACGTGGCGGCCTCGTCTTCCCGGATGGAGCATCCCTCGCGATCTTCCCCGATCGCCCACGCTATGCCCCGCGGCCCGACGGTCTGTATGTGTCGCAGGGGCGCTTCCGCTCCCAATCCATGGCCCAGGGCGCGCTCACCGTCCCGCCGGAGCTGCTCGTCGAAGTAGTCTCCACCCACGACATCGCCGGCGAAGTCGAGGGCAAGGTACGCGCCTATCTCGGCGCGGGCGTCGATACCGTCTGGGTGGCCTACCCCGAGCAGCGCACCATCCACGTCTACCGCCTCGCCGGGCCAGCGGAAGTGCTGACCGACGGTGACACGCTCCACGGCGACGGCCCACTGGCGGAGTTTGCGGTCGCCGTGACGACGCTCTTCCCCGAGCCCGAACCGGCGCCGGAACCCGGCGCCGAAGGCTAACGCCCCTTGAAAGCGCTTTCAACGATGCTCAGCATCTCGTCCTCTGCGAGTGCCGGGTAGAAGCCGATGTCAAGCGTCTCGGTCGACGTTCTCGCCGTAAAGGCGACCACGCCGTCCATCTCCACCCTGACGATGTCGAGGCCCGCCACGGTCGACCGCATGCTGACCGGGTCCGGCTCCTTCTCGCGGCCGAAGCTCACGGCGCCGTCTCTCCGGAAAGGCGAGTGTGTGACGATGATCTGGTCCCCTTCGCGGCCGTCCTTTTTCGGAACGTAGAGCAGTGTCACCCATCTCAAGGAGCTCTCCACGCCTTCGGGCGGGAACGAGACGTTTACCGTGCTCAAGCGATGACTGTCCACCGTGATCGTCCGCACCTTGAAGGCAGCAGCCTCGCTCGCTTTGGCGACCACCTCCGCCGGCGACCCCCGCTCGGCGGCCTGACCGTCTCTCGTCAAGAAGATGTCTTCGTCGGCGCTTCCGGTGGTCGACTCACGAACCGAAAGCAGGACGCCGGTCGCGGCTCCGCCGATGAGAGCGAGCGCCAACACGCCGAGAACGAATTTCCGTCGAGTGATGCGCTTCAATCTGAAGCCTCTCGACTGGACTGGACCCAGCAAGCCGCCGCCGCGTCGTCGGCGACGACGGTCAGCGCAGGGTGCTCTTGCAGAAAGCTCGCCGGGCATTCGCTCGAAACCGGACCCGCGAGCGCACGGTGGAGGACCGCCGCCTTGGCCGCGCCATTCACCAGCAACAACGCCCGCCGTGCCTCGAGGATCTCCGCGAGCCCGAGCGTCAGGCCATGGGTCGGCGTCGCATCGCCCCAGCAGGGGCGCGCACTCTCCCGCGTCGTCTCCGTCAACGCTGTCAACCGGCTGACCGAATCGCTGGCGCTGCCGGGCTCGTTGAACGCCAGGTGGCCGTTCAGGCCGATCCCGAGAACCACGACATCAAGGCCGCCCGCCGCTTCAAGCAGCGCCGCGAAGCGCACCGCCTCCGCCGCGAGGTCCGTCGCGGTCACCTCGAACTGATGCACGGCGCGCGCGCCCGGGATCGTGTCCCAGTGCCGCGCGAAGAACTCCCGGTTCGAACAGGGGTGATCGGCCCGCCCGACGTACTCATCGATGGCGAAGGGCCGCAGATCCGCCAACGACGCCCGGCCGTGGCCCACCTCGCGGTGGAGGCTCGCGTAGAACGGCCCGGGCGTGTTCCCCGTCGCCAGCCCCACCACCGGCGAGGCGAACGGCGCCATCAGTTCGAGGAACGCCGTGAGCGAGGCCGTCCCGAAGTGATCCCGGCTGACTACGCGGACATCGGCGGCCATCAGCCCTCCCTGTTCGCGGCGAGAAAGGTGCCGATCGCCTCAACGAAGGCCGCGGGCTGCTCTTCGGGCACGAGATGTCCCGCGCGGGGGATGACGACATGCCGTGCGCCCGGGATGACGGCCGCCAGGCGCGCCGTAACGGCCGGTGGGACGACACGGTCACGTTCACCATCGACCACGAGCGTGGGCGCCGAGATCTGGGCGAGTTTCGCCACCGGGACGCCGAGGGCATCGCGCGCCATCCGGCCGACGCACTGGGCGGTCCCCGTGAAAAGCAGGGGCGCGACGTACCCATCGACCACCGCTTCGGTGACGTGGGCCGGGTCGAACACGATCCGCCGCAACGAGCGGCGAGTCAGGCGGCGAACAAGCCACGGGAAACGGCCGACCAGACGCATAACGGCCGTTGAAACCGGCGCGCCACGGGCGGCAGGGCGCTGCCAGGGAGGGGTGATGCCAGCATCCACCGAAGCCACGAGGACGAGATCCGACACCCGCTCCGGCGCCAGGAGGGTGAGCCGCTGGGCGATGCCGCCGCCCATCGAGTGGCCGGCCACGACAGCCCGGGCGATGCCCAGCTGATCGAGGATGGCGAGGGCGCGCGCCGCCTGCGCCTCCGCGCCAAGGTTGATGTCGCTCCGCCTGTCGCTGAAGCCGAAGCCCGGGAAGTCGAGGGCCACGACACGGTGGGATTCGGCGAGGAGCGGGGCCACCGTCCGCCAGCTGAACGTACTGGCGCCGAAGCCGTGGAGGAGGAGGACGGTTTCAGGACCGGCCCCGGTCTCGACAACGTGGATCCGGACGCTATCGATCTCGATGACCCGGCCAGGAGCGGCGGGCGTGCGTTTCATGGGGTCCCTCCAAAGAGCGTCCGCAACTGGCGGATCGCGGCCGGCATGCGCGGGCCGTACCACCAGAGCAGCTTGCCATCGATCAGGCGGGCTGGCGCGATCGCCGCGAAGCCGTCCTCGTCCGCCGTCGTAAACGGGTACGGCTCATCCGGGAGGAGCAGGAGGTCCGGCCGGAGCGCGCGCAGCTCCTCGACCGTGACCTCGGGGTACCGTTCGCGGCCGGCGAGGACGTTCACCGCCCCACAGCGCGTGATCAGGTCGTGGCCGTAGCTCGCCGCGCCCAGGGCCATGAACGGCTCCTTCCAGACGGCCACCGCGACTCGAGGCGGCGCGCCGGGCGGAGGGCCGCCGAGGGCGGTCTCGACCTCGGCGGCGAGTGCCTCGGCCGGGCCAGGGCATCCCAGCGCCGCCCCGATCTCCAGGATCATCGCGCAGGCTTCGCCGACCGTGTTCGGGTCCGTGAGGAGGACGTTCAGGCCGGCAGCACGGAGGGCTTCGATGTCTTCGCGGCGGTTCTCTTCCTTGTTCGCGAGAACGAGGGACGGACGAAGGCCGGTGATCCGGTCGACCCTCGGGTTCTTCGTGCCGCCAACGATCGGCACCGCTTCGACAGCTCCGGCCGGTTCCGTGCAGAAGCGCGTGCGGCCGGCCAACCGTTCGCCCGCTCCGAGCGCGAAGACCAGTTCGGTAAGACTGGGGACGAGCGAGACGATGCCGCCGGAGGCCATACGCTGAGGATACGGGACGAAACCGAACGGCACTGAGGCTCGCTGGCCGCCTCCACCGCCACGTGAGCCGAGGGCGTCCCGCGCGGCGCGCCCGCGGCTGGTGGTACTCCGAATCCTGTCGCCCGCTACTGAACCGGTGCGGTCCCCAGCGTAACCCTGGCTGTCTGCTTCTGGCCGTCGCGGTAGAACTCGATATCGACGGTCTTACCCGGCTCCTCCCGGATCATCTGGAGGGAAAGGTCCGACTCGGTCTTGATGCTGACACCGCTGATCTTCGTGATCACATCGCCGGTGCGGAGGCCGGCGGACGCGGCCGGGTTCCCGGCGACGACGCTATCGGCGTTCCCGAGGTAGACGCCGGTCGTCTCCGCCGGAAGGCCGAGCTCCTTCGCCCTGGCGGGACGGAGGGCCTCGAAGTTCGAGATCCCGAGGAAGCCGCGGTTCACGCTGCCCGTCGCCCGCAGTTCGTCGTACACCGCCTGAACCACGTCGGCCCCCACCGCGAAGCCGATGCCCGTGGCCGTACCCGTCGAGGAGGTCGGGTCAGCGGCAAGTGCGGTGTTCACCCCGATGACCTCGCCACGCATGTTCAGGAGGGGCCCGCCGCTGTTGCCGTGGTTGATCGGCGCGTCTGTCTGGATCGCCCCGGCGATCGCCGAACCCTCGCTGATCGCCCGGTTCTTGGCCGAGACGATGCCGCGGGTGACGCTGAACGACGGCCCCTCGCCGCCCTTCAGGTCGAGCGCGTACCCGATGGCGACGACATCCTGGCCGACGACGACATCGGCGAGCTTCCCAACTTTGAGCGGCTTGAGGTTGGCTACACCATCGATCTTCACGAGCGCGAGGTCAGCGCGAGGGTCGGCGCCGGTAACGCGGCCGGAAACGATGGAGCCGTCGCTGAGCGTGACGCTGACGGTACGCGAACCGGCGACAACATGGTTGTTGGTGATGATGTCGCCATCAGCGCTGACAACGAAGCCCGTCCCCGTCCCTCCCGCGGAACGGATGCGGACGATAGCGGGTTCGGCGAGCTTGACCAGCTCCTCGGTGCTCAGCAGGCCGCCCTTCACGGCAACGGTCGTGGTCGCGGCGGCCGTCGCCTGGGAGCTGGCCGGCTGTGTTGCGGGAGCGGAGGTGGCGGCGCTCTCCGCCGTCGTGGCCGGGGTAGGTTCGGCGACGCGGTCGGAACAGGCGCCGAAGACGATTCCCAGGGCGGCGATCCCGGCGGCGGCCGGTCCGAACATGCGATTCATGGAGGTGCTCCTCGGTGGGTCTGCGGCCAGTTTCAGGTAGTGGGGGCAAATGCACCGTAAACCAACCGCCATCCTTCGAAGGCCGAGGTAAAGGCGGCGCGCCGGAGCAGGTGTCTTCGATACGCGCGGTGTATGCTGCCAGCGGCAAGCTTCTATGGCGTTTAACGGGAATCCAGAAGCATCGACGGTTCGTATTGTAAGCACCGCGGGCGAACTCGCCGCGTTGCGGAGCGACTCCGCCGTGGATCGCTCGGAATGGACGGATGAACGCCTGATGCTCGCCATCGCCGCCCGTGACGAATCTGCCTTCGCGGTCCTCTACGACCGCTACGCGGACCTCGCCTATTCGGTCGCCCTCCGCGTACTCGCCGATGCCCAGGTGGCCGAAGACGCCACCCAGGAGATCTTCGTGCGCCTCTGGATGCGTCCCGAGACGTTCATCCCCGCCCGCGGGAAGTTCCTCAGCTGGTTTATGAGCGTCGCCCGCAACCGCGCCGTCGATGAGTTCCGCTCGCGCGGGAGGCGGCGCCGGCACGAAAGCGTGAGTTCCTTCGAATGCGACGAGTTCCTCTGCGACCTTCGAACGCCTGATGCGAGCGACCCGGCGGCGGCCGCGCAGGTGCACGAAGCCCAGGGCATGGTTCGCTTCGCTCTCACGGAACTGCCCCCGCAACAGCGTATGGCCCTCGAACTGGCCTACTTCAGCGGCTACACCCAGGAAGAGATCGCCGTAGCCCTTCACGAGCCGCTTGGCACCGTGAAAACCCGGATCCGGCTGGGCATGCAGAAGCTCCGCCGGGCCCTGAACGATCGCGTGTAACGCCGATGGAACCGTTCCACCTCACCCCCGAACAGGCGGACGAATTCGCTATCGGCTCGCTTTCCGCCGAACTCGACGCCGCCGTGCGCCTCCACGCCGCCGACTGTGCGCCCTGTGCCGAACGGATCGCCGATTCGCGGCGCGTCGTCTCGGCCCTCCTGATGACGGTCCCGAAGCGAAGCGCGCCGCCGGGCCTGAAGCGGCGGGTACTCCAGTCCGCCGGAATCTCCCGGCCGAGCACCATCGTACGCACGATGAAGTGGGTGACGGCCGGGGCCGGGGTCGCCGCCGCCGCGGTCGCCGTCCTCGCCCTCACTGGCATGATCTCCGTGCGCGGCGATATCCACGACCTGAAGGACGAGAGCGCTTCGCTCGCCTCTCGGCTCGATGAAGCGCTCGCCCAGAAGGTCCAGATCGCCGCGCTGAGCCGCCAGCTCGATGAGCAGGCACGCCGGGCCACGGACCTGCTCATCGCCGCTCAGGGCGACCGCGAACTGATGCTCGCCCTCCTTTCGCCCGATAGCCAGATCGCCGAGGTCTACTCCGTCGATGACGACCTGAGCGGCGCCGCCATCGGCCGCTTCATCTGGGACGCCGGACAGAAGAAAGTCTGGTTCGTGGCCAGCCGCCTCCGCAGCCTCGCCCGGGGACAGACCTATCAGCTCTGGGTGAACGCCACGGGCCGGTACCAGCCCCTCGGCACCTTCAATTCCGATGACCTCGGCTTCGCTCGCTACACCACAGTCCTGCCACAGGGCCTGAAGG
>JANMTH010000038.1:0-2547 GCA_031390305.1 Thermoflexaceae bacterium | reverse complement strand
GGCCGGATCAGCTGGGTGGGCAACGCTGGGCGGGATGCGGAGCTGCCGGCGGTCTGGCCGATCATGCAGAAGAACGGGTCGATCAGCGGGGTCTTCCTGGGCGCCGAATTCGCCGCTCAGCCCGAGCGGACGCGGGCGATGGTCGAGAGGCTGATCGCGCGGGTCGCCTCGGGCGAACTGAGGGTAGCGGTCGATCGCGTGTTCGCGCTTTCCGAGGCGGCGGACGCGCACCGCTACATCGAGAGCCGCCAGGCCTTCGGGCGGGTGCTGCTCGCCCCGTAGGGGGAGAGCGATGAGCGATGAGGAATGAGGGGCGGCTCGCCCATCGACAAGCCGTCCCTGTGCTCTCAGAGTCGCGGCTACTCGATGCGGTAAGTCACCTGAACGGTGGCCGGCACTTTCACTTCCGGCTTGGCGTCGAAGGGCACGAGCGTGCCGTAGCCGTACCCATTGAACGCCTGGGAATCGATGTCCTCGGCGCAAGGATCGATGGGCGAAGGGCCGTAGACGTTGGCGATCACCGACTCCGTCACCGAAGCGATGCTGGCCAGCTTCACGCCGGTCGATTCGGCGAGGGACGAAGCCTGCTTCTTCGCCTGGGCGACGGCGAGTTTCTGCGCTTCCCCCTTCAGCTCTTCGCAGGCTGAATGGCTGAAGCGGAGCCCCCGGTTGTTGCTGCGGCCGAAGATGTCCTCGATCGCGTCGGCGATGTCGTCGGCCCGGCGGGCGAGGTCGGTCACATCGGTCTCGACGGAGACGAGCGAGGGGCCACCGAACGGGCTGCTGACGAATTCGATGTCGGTCTCGGCGATGCCCAGGGCCTTGAGGCTGGCGAGCAGGGCCTGGCGGTCTTTCGGCTCGATAGGCTTGGGGCCGTTCGGACCGAACTGCTCGATGAAGACGACGACATAGGCCTCATCGGCCACGGCGGTGACCGTGCCCGTGCCTATCGCGGAAAGCCCGGATCCCGCCGTGTCGGCACCGAGGGCGAAGGTGACGATGAGGTCGAGCGTGAGCGTGACCTCGGCCGGGGCGTCGGCGCCCTGCACTGGCCCGCCGCCCTTGCCGCCGCCCAGGCCAGCCAGCGGCTGGCAGGGGTCTTCGGACACGGGCCCGTACGGTGATGGCTGTCGCGATTCGCTGAGGGCGATCGGCCGGCTCACGGAGAGTGAGGCCGCCGAGGCGAGCGACTTGGCCTTCTCCTCGGCCTGCTTGAAGGCGTCGCGGCGGAGGGGCGCCATGCTCGCCTCGCAGTCCTTCAGGCCGAAGCGCACGCCCTGCTGTTGAGATTGGCCGACGACATCGCCGATAGCGTCGAGAATGGCGTCGGCGCGCTCCTTCACGGTGTTGACATCGGTACGGACGGAGATGGTGGGGAAGGGGCCGAAGCGGAAGTCCGATTCGAAGCTCACGTCCTCCTTCGCCACTCCGAGGGCGGCGAGGGCGGTCCGCACGTCGTCCTGCTCCCGTTCCGAGAGCGGCGCCGGCCCGCCCGGGCCGGAACTCTGTCCGACCGAGGTGAAGACGACGAAGGCCTCGTCCGCCTTCACGGTCAATCGCGCCTTACCTGTAACCGTGAGCCCGGCGGGGGGACGGGTCCCGTCTACCGCGCCCGAGAAGCCAACGGCAACCGAACTGCCACCGCCCGAGGACCGGCCGGTGATTTCGACTTTGTCGCCGCCGGAAGCCGTTCCCGCTTCGGTCGTACTGGCGCTGGAAGCGGGTGACCGCTTGGCGTCTCCACCGCCGCACGCCGCGAGAGTGGCCCCCGCTACGGTGGCGAGGGCAAGGACCATGGCGAATCGCCTGGCTTTCATCGGGTTGCCTCCGGGGCAAGATTCACGAACGTCCACGCGTGCTGCCCCCTCGATCCCTATAACGAATTCTGGGGCGGTTTGGTTCCATTTCCAAGCGCTTGTGTGAGGTAGTTCACAGAAAGCTGGTGGCTATTGGCCGAATGGCCATTGGGGAACGCTTCGGTTGACAGCCTCTTCGCGCCGGCCAACACTGCGGGCGATGGCCGCCAACAGGTCTAACCCGCAGTTCTGGGACCATGTCGCGCCGTTGCTGGCGGCGGGCGTCATCGACGAGGGCACGATCATGGGCGGGCGCTGCGTCCGGCTGCGCGGGGAGTTCCTGGCGATGCCGTACCACCGCGGGCCGGGGCTGGTGTTGAAGCTGCCGCGGGACCGGGTGGTGGCGCTGATCGCCGCGGGAACGGGTGCGCCGTTTTCGCCGAATGGGCGGGTGTTCCGCGAATGGCTCCATGTACCCTGCTACGACGCCGCTCTGTGGGATGCGTTGTTGGCCGAGGGGCGCGAGTTTGTGACGAGGTAAGGACGATGACAACGGTCGAAGATCTCTCCCTTCTGGACCGGCGCCGAATCGAGGCGGGCGTTCTGGTGCCGCTGATTCGGGCGTTCCAGGACGAATTCGGGGCAGAGCGCGTGAACGAACTCGTGGGGAAGACGATCCGCGAGATCGCGCGGGCGCAGGGCGAGGCGATCCGGAGGCGCACGAAGATCGAGACGATAGAGGACCTGAAGG
>JANMTH010000014.1:0-4257 GCA_031390305.1 Thermoflexaceae bacterium | reverse complement strand
CGGTAAGGGTGAGCAGATGAAGGGCTTGTACCTCACGATCGGGAAGGACGCCGCCGGGAGGTGGGTCTGGTACGAGCCTGGCTTTTCGTGTATGCCCGAATTCTGATGGCCCGGAAAAGGGGAATTGAGCGCGGAACCGGGTACACTGCGCCGATGCGCGCGCGTGTTTCCGCCTACTGGATGGTCGGTGGCGTAGTCTTGGTCGGCCTTGTGGCCGTGGGCCTGATCGCCATCACCGGCGGCAGTTCGACGAACATCGCCTGGGTCGGCGCGTTCGTCGGCATCGCCACCGGCGCGACCATCGCCGCCATCCAGCGCAGGCGCCCGCCAGCGCGGAAACCGAAGCGCCGCCGGCGGTAGGCGGGCAGCTCCGGCGCGAATCTGCGATACTGAGGTATGCCCACGAAGACCAAGGTGCCGCAAGTTCCTGAAGGCCGTGTAGCGGAACTCCTGGCCTCGGTCATGACCCCTGCCGCTGGGCGCGAGTGGTGGGGTCGCCCAAACCGATCTCTTGCGGGATCCACTCCGGCGGAGTTGGTGGCGGGCGGACGCGCACATGATGTCGAAGCGCTGCTGTTGGCGCTGGCCGAGGGCGTCGTGACGTAGCCCACGGTTGCCCGCCCTGTAGTACCCTTGCCCGCCATGGGACAGCTAGATGGCAAGTCGGCGCTCGTCGTGGGCGTCTCCAACGACCGCTCGATCGCCTGGGGCATCGCCCAGGCCCTCCACCGCGAAGGCGCGAAGGTCGCCTTCTCCTACCAGCCGCTCATGGAGTCCCGCGCCCGGCCGTTGGCCGAAAGCCTCGGCGCCACCTTCATCGAGCCGCTCGAGCTGACCTCGGAAGAGTCGCTTGCCGGGTTCATGGCGAAGCTCCAGGAGGACACGCCGAAGCTCGATATCCTCGTCCACTCGGTTGCCTACGCGAACCGCGAAGACCTGATGGGCCGCTTCGTCGATACCAGCCGCGAAGGCTTCGCCATGGCCCTCGATGTCTCCTGTTACTCGTTCGTTGGCCTCACCCGCGCCGCCCTGCCGCTCCTCGCGGAAGACGCCAGCGTCCTCACGATGACCTACTACGGCTCGCAGAAGGTGGCGCCCAGCTACAACGTGATGGGCGTGGCGAAGGCCGCCCTCGAAGCCGCCGTTCGCTACATGGCGAGCGATCTCGGCCCCCAGGGGATCCGCGTGAACGCGATCAGCGCGGGGCCGATCCGGACGCTCGCGGCCAGCGGGATCAGGGGCTTCCGTGACTACCAGAAGGCGTTCACGAACGTCGCCCCCCTGCGCCGCCACGTCACTACCGAGGATGTCGGCGCGACGGCCGCCTTCCTCTGTAGCGCCGCCGCCCGCGGCATCACCGGCGAAGTCCTTTACGTCGATTCGGGCTACAACATCATGGGCCTCGCCGTGGACCAGGAGTAGGCGAGACCTGGTGGAGAGCGCCTACGAAATCGTCCCTTACGACCGCAACCTGCACGGCGACTCGCCATGGCACGTCGTCAAGTCCGTCTTCGATGAGTACGGCTTCCCGTTCGAGGAGAGCGGCTACGACGCCGATCTCCTCGATCCTGCGTCGCACTACGACGGGCACAGCGGCTGGTTCGCCGTCGCCCAGGATAGCGACGGCTGGGTCGTCGGCTGTGTAGGGCTGACGGACGAAGGAGCGGGACTCTTCGAGCTGCACCGCCTCTACGTCCTCGCTGACGCGCGAAAAGGCGGGACGGGCACCCGCCTCGTGCAGTGGGTGATCGACCGGGCCCAGGTCGAAGGTGCTCAGGAACTCGTCCTCTTCAGCGATATCGCCTTCACCGACGCTCACCGGCTCTACACGCGAATGGGCTTTCGCCGCCACCGCTTCCGCTACGCCCCGGACCCATGGCAGAGCCGGGAGTGGGGCTTCACCCTGGACCTCTCCGCTCAGTAGACGCCTTCGAACCGAATCGAGCGTGTTCGAAAGGTGGGTGTGCCCCTCCCCATCTCTCCGCTTCTTGGCCCTTGGCGTTTCAACCATCTCCAGATGCCCGCTTCGCCGCCCGGCCCGATACTGGAGCCCGGAGGTGTACCCGATGCCCAGGCCACGCTGTCTCTGGTGTATGGACCCCCCGCTCGAAGATGTCGCCGTCCTCAAATGGCGTGGCGAAGAGCGCGAACGGCTGACGGTTGCCCTCTGCCGCAAGCACCTGATCAAGCTCAAGGACGCAGGGACGAGGGGCAAGGAGACGAAGGGCTGGTTCTACAAGGTAGGCTGGTGGTAGGGCTGCTATGATCTCCCGGCGAGGCACGCGATGACACAGGCTACGATCAGCTACACGGAACAGGTCTCGGGGAAGGAACGGCTCTCCTACGAGGAGTTCCTGCGCCTGCCCGCAGATCTCCACGCCGAGTGGGTCAACGGGGAGGTGGTGTGTTCCATGTCCGTCTCAAGGATACATGACGATCTGCACACCTTCCTGGTGATGCTCCTCGGCCTCTTCCTCGAGGACAGGCCCCTCGGCCGCCTTCAAAAAGACCCGTTCCAGATGAAGCCCGCGCCCCACCTCAACGGGCGGGCGCCTGACATCATGTTCATCGCCAACGAACACACGGACCGCCTGCGAGCGAACTTCCTTGAGGGCCCGGCCGACCTCGCGATCGAAATCGTCAGCCCCGGCAACGCAGCCACCGACTACGTCGATAAGTTCCGTGAGTACGAAGCCGGTGGCGTGACTGAATACTGGATCTTCGACCCCGTGAACCAGACCGCCGACTTCTTCGTCCTCGAAAACGGCCGCTACGAACGCCACCACCCGGACGCCGAGGGCATCTACCGCAGTGCCACACTCAGCGGCTTCTGGCTGAAGACGGCCTGGCTCTGGGAACGGCCGCCCCTCCGCCCGCTCCTCGCGGAGATCTTGGCGCCGGCCGAGTAAGGCAACAGCCGGGGCTGGTGGGGCGTCCCTCGCGATCGCCTTCTTCGCCGTCGGCCCTTCCCGGGCCGGTCATCTCCCTGGACTACGTAGAACTGCAGGGCGGAATCCACCCACGGTGTGCGTGGGCCGAGTTCGATCGTTCGCCAGCTACGGGTCACGCGAATTCCGTTCCACTCGTCTCGGTCCAGGCACCGGTGCAGGTTCGCCCTGATCCACGACCAGACGGTGGCCATCTCGGGAGCGATCCTCGCCTCTTCGCTCCAGAACAAGGGAGGGTGGGCTTCGACGCTGTCCCGCGCCCGGATCCCGGGCCAATGCGGGTCCGGCGTAAACACCGGACGAACAACAAAGTGGAGGAGCTCGTGCTTCGCTATCCCCCGGAGCACCTCGTACGGCGTGGCCGGATGGTTCAGCACCTGGTGGAAGTAGACGGCGGGGTAGCCACCCTCGGAACTATCCACGTGGACGCAGGCCAGCGGACTCCATTCGACGAAGAATACCGGCACCGGCCCGGGAAGCCATGGGAAGCACTCGCGGCGCACGTCCTCTACCAGCTCTTCGAGATCGAGAGAGAGGAAGGAGAGGTGTGGGGCGAACGGCTGGAGTTCGGACATTGCCGAGTCATCCTCGCATTGCGTCGCGACACCAGGTGGCGCAGCCCTACTTGAAGTGCGGCATCACCGTCTCGGCGAAGAGCTTCGCCGGCTCGATCGTCGAGCGGCCGAAGAACTCCATCACGAACATCGTGCAGCCAAGGTCGATGTGCTTCTGGATCTGTTCGCGCACCCGCTCCGGGCTTCCCGCGATCGCCATCGGCCCCGAGGGGTCGCCCATGTGGCCGCCGAAGACCTTCTTCGCCGTGTCGATCATCGGCCCCGCCGAGGCTTCGTCCGGAGCGATCGTCACCAGGCACTGCTGGCTCACCGTCACCTCCGAAGGGTCCCGGCCGACCGTCGCGCAGTGTTCGCGCAGAATTCCGACCTTCCGCTCCAGGCTCGCCTGCTGCCCGGCGAGGTTGTTCCAGATGTCCGCTTCCTGGGCGGCCAGCTTCAGCGTCACCTTTTCGCCAGCGCCGCCGATGAGGATCGGCACCTGGCGGGGGGGCTTCGGTTGGCAGACCAGGTTCTCCACCTTCACGTACTTGCCGTCCATCGTTACGTGCTCGTGTGCGGGGTCCCACATCTTCTTCAGGAGTTCGACCGTCTCGCGAAGCTGGCCGATGCGCTGGCCTGTGGACATGAACGGCACGCCGAAGTCCGTGAACTCGCGCGGCATCCAGCCCGCGCCGAGCCCGGCGATCACGCGGCCTCGGGCGATCGCGTCGACGGTCGCGATCGTCTTGCCGAGG
>JANMTH010000005.1:0-2473 GCA_031390305.1 Thermoflexaceae bacterium | reverse complement strand
ATCGTTGTCTCCACGGCGGATTGAGTGAGGCTTACGATGGGGCAACGCGCCCCTCCTCGGAATCAGCGATCTCCCGCGGCAACGGGTACGGATTCCCCGAGACGCCATCCCCGCCGTCTTTCGGGTTGGCCTCCGGGCGAGTATCGTTCCACGCGCTCGACCCTCAGGAGGAACCTTCGATGGCGATCATTCAATCGGCGACCGGCCCGCTCGATACGGCGAACATGGGCTTCACCCTTATGCACGAACACGTGATGGTCCTCTGGCCGCCCATGTACCAGCAGTATCCCGAACTCTTCGACCGCGAGGCGCGAATGACGGAGGCCGTCGCCAAGCTCCAGGCCGCCCGTGCCGCCGGGGTCACGACGATGGTCGATCTCACACCGATCGACCTCGGCAGGGACCCGCGCTTCATCAAGGAAGCCGCCGAGAAATCGGGCATGCAGATCATCGTACCCACTGGCCTCTACTACTCGCGCCCTTTCTACTTCCTCGGCCGCCCCGATTCCGCGATGACCGAACTCTTCGTCCGGGACATCCTGGAAGGGATCGGCACGACTGGTGTCCGCGCCAACGTCATCAAGTGCGCCACGGAGCCGGAGATGGACGCCATCAACGAACGCGTTCTCCGCGCTTCCGCTCGCGCCCACCGCCAGACGGGCGTGCCGATCTGCACCCACACCATGCCCGCGAACCGGACGGGGCTCGACCAGCAGCGCGTCTTCAAGGAGGAGGGCGTCGACCTCGGCCGCGTCGTCATTGGCCACAGCGACGATTCCGACGACATCACCTACCTCGAACAGATCATCGAGAACGGCAGTTTCTGCGGCATGGACCGTGTCGGGATCCCCCGGCCACGGACAAGCGAAGAGCGCGCCGACATGGTGACGAAGCTGGTGGAGAAGGGCTACGCCGGCCGCATCACGCTCAGCCATGACAGTAGCTGCCACCTCGACATGCTTGCCCCTGAACTCCTCGAACAGTGGTCCGACCGGTGGAACCTTCGCCACATTCCGCTCGACTTCGTCCCGATGCTGCGCGAACGCGGCGTCAGCGACGCGGCGATCACGCAGATGACGGTGGACAACCCCAGGCGCATCTTCGAGATGAACACGGCCTATTGAGCGTGCCCCTCGGCGGACGGCTTTTCCGACGCAAAGACGCAAAGACGCAGAGGATTTCAGGGGGCTCTACGAAAAGCTCCGCCAGCGAACCGCGGCGCGACCACGCTGACGCCAATCCAAAATCGGCAATCTAAAATCCAAAATCGAGAGGGGTTCTTCTGATGGCAGACTTCGAGTACACGGTCGATGGCAACATCGGCGTCATGACCTTCAATCGCGCCGAGAAGCTGAACGCGATCACCTACGAGATGCTCGGGCTCATCGAGGAAGCGGTGAAGACCGCCGGAAGCGACGACCGCGTGCGCTCCGTCGTCCTGACTGGCACGGGCCGCGCCTTCAGCGCGGGGACCGACCTTCAGCAGCTTTCCGGGCAGCCGCCATCCCAGGCCCGGGGTGAACGCTACGCCGAAGCCTACGTCGCGGACCGCCCCGCGCCCTGGACCTTTCTGGCCATCAAGAAGCCGGTGATCTGCGCCGTGAATGGCGCGGCTGTTGGCCTTGGCGCCGAGTTTACGCTCCAGTGCGATCTCCGGATTGCCGCCGAATCGGCCCGCTTCGGCTGGGTCTTCGTCCATCGCGGCCTGGTGCCGGATACCGGCGCCGGGAGCTGGCTGCTCTCCCGCGTCGTCGGCCTCCAACAGGCCGCCCGGTTGCTGTACACCGGCGAGATCATCAACGCCCAAAAGGCGAAGGAGATCGGCTATGTGCTCGATGTCGTCCCCGACGCTGAACTCATGGACCACGCGATGCGGCTCGCCCAGAGCTGTAGCAAGGGCGGCCCGCTGGCGACTGGCGAGGTGAAGCGCCTTCTCTTCCAGGGCCTGGCCCGCGACCCGATGGACCACCTGAAGGACAACGTTCAGACGCTGAACCGGATGTTCGCGAGCGAGGACTTCAAGGAGGGCATCCAGGCCTTCATCCAACACCGCGAACCGGACTGGAAGGGCCGCTAGATCCTCCCCGTCTCCCTGCTACGATCGGCGCCTCAGCATCAGCAGGGCAGGGCATGGCGGCGCGGCGCATCCAGCGGTACGAACGGTCAATCGGCCGCGGCCCTCAGGCCGGCTTCCGTCCCCAGGCGAGGATCCGGTTGAAGGGGTAGAAGAACGGCCGTTCATCCGGGATGGCGGCCAACAGCCGCTTGCGGTATGCCGCGAGATAGCGTTCGTACAGCCCGGCGGGCAGCCGCTTGCGGTACTCCGTCAGGAGCGTGCCCTTCACCCACTCCACCACCTCTGGGCACCCTCTCGATCATCGACAGGCCCGAAGGTGCGCGTATCAGGTGCTCCTCGAACGGGTCGTGCCATGGCCGCCGTGTGCGACCCTTGACTGCTTGACGCGCGTGAGGC
>JANMTH010000808.1:0-5680 GCA_031390305.1 Thermoflexaceae bacterium | reverse complement strand
TCGTACCGTTCGTAGGCGCAGACGAAGGAGCGGACGGAGGCCTCGGTGACGCGGGGGGTGGACGATGTCATACCGCGCGTCGAGCTTCCCCATTGGGCCACCTCGCCCGCCCAGGTCGAGCGCCTGCACAGCACCCTTGTTGACCAGTGCCGGCGGGCCGGCGGCTACCCGCGGGCACTTCAGGAAGCGCACGAACAGGCCGTCATCTCCGTCGGCGACCGGCAGCAGTTCGCCCGCCTGCTGGAAACGGCGGCCGGCCGCCATGGGCTCTTCGCCATGGCTGGCGGCAAGCAGATGAGTAAACGCAGGCGAGCGGTATGACATCGTCCACCCCCCGCGTCACCGAGGCCTCCGTCCGCTCCTTCGTCTGCGCCTACGAACGGTACGAAGAGGCGCCGTTCGCCCTCGGCCAGCTCGTCGCCGTCCGCGAAGGAGCGGCCACCATCGTCGGCGTCGTCGCCGAGATCGAAAGCGGCCCCGACGACCCTACACGTCCGCTCCAGCCTCGTGGCGAACCCGGCCAGTCCGGGGCGGAGGTGATGGCCGGCGAGCCGGGCCTTCGCGAGCTGCTCCGTACGCGCGTGACCGTCGTGAGCTGTGGCTACATCGAAGGCGAGGCGGCGCGGGCCGCCCTGCCGCCAACCCCTCCCCCGCTTCTCGGCGCCGTCGAAGCGGCGACCCACGCCGAAACCATCCGGATCGCCGGCGAGGGCGCCTTTCTCGCCCTCCTCGTCGCCTCCCCGCTCTGCGACGACGCGGTCATCGCGGCCGCCATCCGTGCTTCCTCACGGTCGTTCGACCTTCGCGCGGGAGAATACACCGTCACCGCCGGCAAGGAGCTCGCCCGCCTTCTCCGGGCCGATCCGGCGCGGCTCACCAGCATCCTTCGGGGGGTCGCCCTATGAGCGGCGGGCAACGGATCGGGATCGTCGTCGGTGGGTCGCTGAACAAGGCGCTCGAGGTTCGCCTCGAACCAGGCGCGGCCGCTGGCCTCGGCCAGTACGTGATGACCCCGCTCGGCGATGGCGCGTCCCTCGTCGGGATGGTCACGGATGTCCTCCTCAAGTCGGCCGAATCCGGCCCCACGGCGTGTCCCCCGCCCCTCGGCGACGGCCACGCCGCCGAGCTCCTCCGGGCCGTCCTCCAGGACACGGCCGTCTACACCCAGCTCGAAGTGAACCCCTACCTCGAGGTGCGTACCTCAGGGGAGAACAGCCGCGCGCGGCGCCTGCCGGTTCATTTCGCCCCTGTCGCCCTCGCCGATCAGGCCGTCCTCGATTCCGCCTTCGCCGTCTCGGACGAGGCCCCGGCCTTCCGCCTCGGCGCTCCCCTCGGCATGGACGACGTCATGGTCCACGTCGATCTCGAGCGCCTCTGCGAACGCTCGGCGGGCATCTTCGGGAAGAGCGGCACTGGCAAGACGGTGCTCGCGCTCCAGGTCCTCGACGCCATCGTCGCGAACGCGACCGCCGCGCCGACCAACCGCGACCGCACCGTCGCCCTCATCTTCGACATGCACAACGACTACGGCTGGGGGCTGAAGTTCCAGGGCGAAGGCGGTGGCGAGCGCCGCTCACTGAAGCAGCGCCACCCCAGCCAGGTCGCCGTCTACACGCTCGAAGACAACGTTCCCCACACCGATGGCCGCGTGCTGATCGGGACGCGAGACATCACTACGGAGGATCTCGGCGTTCTTGCTGGAACGGCCGACTTCACCCGCCAGGCGGTGGAAGCCGCCTATGAACTCGAGAACCGCCTCGGCAAGGATTGGGTCGATGAGATCATGGCCGACGACCCTTCGCCGGCCGCCGTCCGCAAGATCTGGCGCGATGGTGACGAACCGGATGAGATCAACTGGGCGCGCGCCGCCAGCAAGGTCGGCTACGCCTCGGGTAGCGTCGATAACCTCCGCCGCGGCCTCCGCAAGATCGTCCGCAGGGACTTCGTGCGGCCGGGACACGACCAGTTCTCCGGCATCATCAACGGCATCGTCCAGACGCTTCAGGGTGGGAAGAGCGTCGTGATTCAGTTCGGCAGGCATGGGAGCGACCTGACGAGCTACATGCTCGTCGCCAACATGCTCTCCCGGCGCATTTGGGATTCCTACCGCGATGTGATGGAGCGCGCCCAGGGCGAGGCGGCGAAGGAGCCGAATCGCCTCGTCATCGTCATCGAAGAAGCCCACAAGTTCGTCGATAAGACGCTCGCCGGGCAGACGATCTTCGGACAGATCGCGCGTGAGCTTCGCAAGTACAACGTCACCCTGCTGATCATCGATCAGCGGCCCAGCCAGATCGATACGGAAGTCCTCAGCCAGGTCGGGACGAAGTTCTGCCTCCAGCTCGATAGCGACGCCGACATCGAAGCCCTCGTTGGCGGCATGCCCGGGCGCGCCGGTCTGCGCTCCGTCATCGCTTCGCTCGAAAGCAAGCGCCAGGCGCTCGTCTTTGGACACGCCCTGCCGATGCCCGTGGTCGTCCAGCCTCCCGAGTTGACGGCGAACTTCGCGCCCGGCGCCTCGCTCCGCGCCCGCCTTGGCGGCTCGAACGGCGCCGGGAAGGCGCCGACGCCAGCCGGGCTGTTCGGCTGACCTCGGACTCCCGCTCGCTTCCGCCTACCGCGAACGGGAGCCCGGCCTTGATTGCCGCAATCGCCGTTCAGCGGCCGAGCGCTCGCCTTGGGCGATGCCGCCGCTCGCTTCCGCTATCCCCGCCCACGCCCCCTGGCTCCGTCGAGGCGATGATCCAGCCGTCCTCGCTCGCGCACTCGGAGCATGGCTCCATCCGCTGACCGGCTGGAAAATCCAACACAGATCCACAGGTAACGCAGGCGAACACCGCCGCCTCGCTCGTTCGCTCTCCCGGGCCCAGCGGCTGGGGGTACTCCGGGTCATCTTCGGGGACAAGGGGAAGGCCGGGCGAAACGTCGTCCTTGCCAAAGAGCCACGCGCTCACGCGACCGGAAGGTTCGAGGTAGGCCCGCTTTACCTGTCCAAGCTGTTCCACGCCATCTTCGCGGAGCATCATGAACAGCTCGTCGCGTGCGAGGCGCTCCGCACGCAGCGCCTTCACATCGATGACGCCGTCCGATATCAGCCGGGTGGATGTGCTCTCCAGCAGCCGCTCGGCCGGCCTGAAGCGCTCGATTGAGAGCGCCACCGTGCGTTGTAACAAGACGATGACCGCCACTACCACCATCGCGTGCGAGAGTGGCACATCGGGGTAGAGCATAGGGTCACCGACCGCCGATCCGAGGGCAACCACAAGCAGCAGCTCGAACGGAGTCAGTTCTCCCAATCCACGCTTGCCGGTGGTTCGCACCAGGATGAGCGTATAGACGAACATGAAGCCGGTGCGGAACACTATTTCTAGCAGAAACCACGCCGATTGATCGCCCAGAAACATTCGTTGTAGATCGAAGACTTCCATCTCGTTACCTACAGCCCCTTCCGCGATTCAGAATCAGCTCCAGCGTCGGTGAGTACGGCGGCTAGACCTGGCAGTGGGCGAAAACCGCCTCCCGACGCCCGTGCCCCCGCAAGCTCCGCCCGTGCCCAACCGCTCGCTGTCCGTCACACGTCCCAGCCGATGAATGGGTCTTCCGTCTCGACTTCCATCGCGCCCAGGAACTTCGCCGTCGCGAAGTAGAAGGCGACGAGGATCGTGATCCCAACCATCGCCACGTTGTCGTAGTGCTTCGCCAGGGCGTTGTAGACGGCGTCGCCGGGGTGGTTCGAAACCGCCAGGCTATCTACGTAGGCACAGAGCGCCTTCTCGTTGTCCGCCAGGATGGTGCTCGCCGCCGGGTCGCGGACGGCGTTGATCTGATCGTCCGTGAGCCCGGCGTCGCGCCCGATGCGCACGTGCTGGTGCCATTCATAGGCGCTGTTCTGTACGTAGGCAGCGCGAAGGATCACGATCTCTCGCGTTTTCACGTCCAGCCCGCAGTGCGCCCAAAGGGGATTCGCGAGCCGGAGGTAGCCGAGCAGAATGCGCGGGTTGTTGCCCATCGCCCGGAAGATGTTGGCGGCGCCGGATCCATCGGCGGCCGTCGCGTCACGGTCCAGACGGTCCCATACGTACGTGAGCTCCTCCGGGAACGTCTCGCGGTTGGCGGCGGGAAGTCGGGACACGGCGGCACCTCTGGGCTCTGCGGCGATTTCGCGGCAGTGTAGCCGGTTCCGCACCTTCGCGTTGCACGGCGCCTCGCATTCGCCGCACCGTTACCCCTCGGCCCGGCTCCTGGCTCCGCTCCGGGGCTTCGGTTCGACGGCCCAGATGAGGCGTGCCACCTGCGTGCCCATTACCACTTCGCGGCCTTCGACCTCGGCGGTCACGGTACCGCGGTAGGGCGCGAGTGAGGTGAGCAGCGCGTGGCGGCCCGGACGGATACCTTCGGCATCGAAGAACTGGAGCAGCTGTTCGTCCTCTTCGAAGACCCGGTCGATCTCGACGGAGGATCCTTCCGGGACATCAGCGAGGGTCGTCATCGAAAGGCGCCTCGGTTGGCCAGAGCCCGGAATGGGGTAGCCGAATGGGCTTCGCGTTGGCCGCCCGAGCGTCTCGTAGAGGCTCTGTTCGGTGACGTCCGAGATCCCGTGTTCGAGGAGATGCGCCTCTTCATAGGCGCGCCACCAATCGACTTTCAGGACATCCGTGAGGAGGCATTCGGCCAATCGGTGACGGCGCACCATCTGTTCGGCGCGGCGCGTCCCCTCCGCGGTCAGCCGTAGCACTTTCCCCGCGTCAACGGAGACCATCCCGTCCCGTTGCAGGCGCTTCAGCATCCCCGCCACAGAGGGGGGCGTAATCTCCAGGCGATCAGCGAGGCGCACGGCGATAACGTCCTGGCCTTCGTCGTGCGCCATCCGGTAGATGGCCGTCAGATAGTCGTCGGTCGCGACATTCGAGACCTGTTTTGGCATGGCGACGATCGTGCCATGCGCCCGAATCCTGCGCTATGACGGTGGCTAGGCGGCCTGGCGCATCGGGTCCGGCGAATGCGGCCCGGTGCGCGGCTGCCGAACGCCGGCGTACGTTCGCATCCGAAGCCAGGCCACGACGCAGGGCGTGAGCGAGCCGTTCTCGTTGCAGCACGATTCGCACCGAGCGGCACGCGTTGCCGCTTCGTGGGGGCAGGCGTCTTCGATTCCGTTCATGAACAACCTCCGTTGTGGATCTCTTCGGCAGCCGTCCGGCACGGGTGAAGCCGCGCCGCTCGCTCACGAGCACGATTCGCGGGCCTTCCCTCGGGTACTCCGGAAGATCAGGGAAGTCCGCTGAAGCCGCGTCGCGACCGAGGCCCTGCGCTATGCTCGAAGGCGTGACGCTCGTTCTTGTCCTCGCTGGCGTTCTGGTGGCATGCGTGCTGCTTCTCCTGGCATGTCTGGCCGTTCTCCGAGTCACCGAGAGAGGGCGGCTCTTCCTGTCCCTGCGCACGCGGGAGAAGGCGCGTTTCGCGAAGGCGCTGCTCAGCGGCGGGGGGCTTTCCTGGCCGATGAAGCTGGTCGTTGGCGGGCTCGCGCTCTACCTCATCTTCCCTATCGACCTCGTGCCCGACTTCATCCCCGTCCTCGGACAGGTCGATGACGTCGCCCTCGCGCTCGCCGTTGCCGTGCTGGTTGTGCTCTTCGTCCCCCGGCCCGCGTTCGAAGCGGCGATCATCGCGGCCAGGCAGGGAA
>JANMTH010000799.1:0-3847 GCA_031390305.1 Thermoflexaceae bacterium | reverse complement strand
GGTCGCCCTCTCGGGCACGATCCGGCCGGTCCAGAACGCCCAACGCCGCCTGGCGGAGCTCGCGCGGCTGGGCTTCCGGCGTTGCCTCGCACCACCGGGAGCGGCCGCCGAGGGGATCATCGTCCTGCCCGCGCGGACGGTCCGGGACGCGCTGGCCGTCGTCTTCGACGACTGAGCGGAAGGCTACGTCCCGCCGGGATCAGCGGAGGGCCGACGATCGATGCTCGTTTGCGCCATACTGCCCTCACTTCCATCAAGGAGCCCCTCATGCGACTCAACGACCGGGTGGCGATGGTCATCGGCGCCGGCCAATCAGCGGGCGAGACCGTGGGCAACGGACGCGCCACCGCCATCCTCTTCGCTCGCGAAGGCGCCCGCGTGCTCGTCGTCGACCGCGACCTTGCCTCGGCCCAGGAGACCGTTCGCCTGATCGCCGGCGAAGGTGGCACCGCCGCGGCCTGCGCCGCCGATGTCGTCGTCGAGGCGGAGGTGAAGGCCGCCGTCGCTACCTGCCTCGCCAGGTGGGGCCGCATCGACATCCTCCACAACAACGTGGGGATCAGCGTTTCCGGCGGCGACGCCCGCGTCGAGGAGATCGAAAGCGACGCTTTCGACCGGATCGTCGCCGTGAACCTCCGGGGCATGGTCTACACCTGCAAACACGTCCTGCCCCTCATGCGCGCCCAGGGCTCGGGCGCGATCGTCAACATCTCATCGATGGCCGCCTGGTCGGCCTACCCATGGGTAGGCTACAAGACGACCAAGGCCGCGGTCATCGCTCTCACCCAGCAGATCGCCATCCAGAACGCCGCCCACGGTATCCGAGCGAACGTCATCCTCCCTGGGCTCATGGACACGCCGATGGCCGTCGATACCCGCGCCCGCACCTACGGCCGCCCGCGCGCCGAGGTGGTGGCCGAGCGCGACGCACAGGTGCCCCTCCGCAAGAAGATGGGCACCGCCTGGGATGTCGCCCACGCCGCCCTCTTCCTCGCCTCAGACGAGGCGAACTTCATCACAGGCGTCGCCCTCCCGGTCGATGGCGGCGCAAGCGTCCGCGTGGGCTGATGTGCGGAAGAGCCGGCGTGCGCTACCCCACGCCGTACAGCGCCTCGCGCAGGTCCACCGCCAGGTTCGTCCCATCGAGCCGGAGATGGCGCGGGTTGAAGCCTTCGGCGTGGACCGCCATCGCCAGCTCCGAGGCCCGCATATCCGCCGGGATGACGAAGCCGGCCACCCCTTCGCCGTCGCTGTGGGCGCTGGCGACGCGCCCGTCCCGCCGGTCTGTCACCTGGATCCGTGCGTTGGCGACCGGCGGCCGCTCACCGCTCACGTCCACGTCGTTGTCGTTCACCCAGACCCGGGCCGTCCGCCCGTCGTGGGCCACTTCGACCTCGACCGCGAGGTCTCGCAGATAGATGAACGGCTCCGTCGTCACCGCCGCCATCCCGTCCCGCTCCGGGATGCGCGCCGGGTTCGCCTTCAGCGAGACATCTTGTGTCGCCATCCCGTGGTCCGTGGTGATCACGAAGAGCGTCTCTTCGAAGAGCCCACGTTCGTCCAGCGTCCGCAGGATGTGGCCGATGCGCCCGTCCGTCTCGTCGAGCGCGGCGCGGGCGCCCTCGTGGTGGGGGCCGTAATCGTGGGCCGCCGCGTCGGGCTGGCTGAATTCGTGGTAGACGAACTTCGGTGGCGCGTGGCTCTCTTCAAGGAAGAGCAGCCGCGCCTGCGCGAGCCCGCGATTGTCGATCTCGCCCATCATCCGGTGGCCCGTCTCCTCGAGTTCTTCTTTCCAGCGCGGGTTGATCTCGTGCTGTGTCTCGTGCGTCAGCTCGATCAACCGTTCCTTCGCCCCGATCAGGCGGCGTTCGAGGGTCGCGTGGTCAGCGCCGCGCGTACAGGGCTCGATGATCGAGGCTGTCAGCGCGCCGCCAAAGGCGCCGTCCCACGGCCCGTAGACACGGTGGAACGCTTCGAACAGCGTCTCCACCCCCTCGTTCAGGAACTTCGCCGTGTCGAACTGCTGGCCCTGGGGCGAAACCACCTCGCGCCGTTCGCGGAGGTAGTAGCTCGGGTTCACGATGTCGTGGTGGCCGCTCCAGCAGCCCGTCCCGATGGCGTTGTGGCTCGGCCAGGTGATGCTTGGGAAGTTCGTGATGCTCCCGTGCTCCAGCATGCAGCCCCGTTCGATCAGCCGCCGCAGGTGCGGGATCGCCTCCGGCTCCGTCTCCAGCCGGTGCACCAGCTCGCTGTGGGACTGCCCATCGAGCAGCAAAATGTAGACGCGTTCCGGAGCGCCGCCGCTTTCATTCACCACTGCCGAAAGGACGTGCCCATCCTGGCGCCGCAGGTACACGCCCGGCTCCAGGCCCTGCTCGCTGCCCGTCCGCCCGGTGATGTCGCGGCCGTCGATGAAGGGGAAGCCCATGATGTAGGCGATCGTCGGCGCGATATCGATCTGGCGTGCCTCGGCCACCACCCGCACACCCGTCTTCGCCCCCGGACCGCTGAAGACCAGCGGCGAACGCGACTGCACGACATCGAGGTTGCCGTGCTGCCCGGGCTGCAGGCCGAAGGCGTAGCTCTCCGAGTTCACCACCAGGTCCGGCGCGTTCGGGCTATCGAACAGCTGGGAGATGCGCTCGTAAGCGTACGGGTAGCTGATTCGCTCGTGCGGGATGTAGGCCGCCTGGATGTCCTCCGTGTTGCCCGCCGCGTCCAGTTCGCCCGCCACCGTCGAAAGCGCGAACGGGTCCTGGCGCTCCAGCGGGTTCTCCCCGACGACATCGACCACCTCGTAGTCGTAGCCGCCCTCCTCCGCGTAGGTTCGCACCCAGCGCACCATCCCCCGCCGCGCCCAGGCTTCGTACCAGGTCTCGCCCTCGGCGTCCGTCCGCATCGTCGCGACGAAATCGGTCCAGATGGCGCCCTCGCTGCTCGTCAGCAGCTTGAGGATGGCGAGATTGCCCGACTCTTCCTGGTTGGCGTCGAGCCCCTGGCCGCCGGCCCGTTCGGGTCCGGCGTTGCGAACGGTGGTCGGTGAAGTCGCGGGAGCAGTCACGGCGCGTCATCCCAGGGGGAAGTTCGCCGGATGGTAGCACGGTGGTTCTCACTGCCGTGGCCGGGAACGGCGATCCATCGGTTCATCGCGCCCCGGTCTCGCGCGGCGGCCGGTTTCTCCCCTCGCCCAGCGCACTGGGAGAGGGGCCGGGGGTGAGGGATGCAACGCCCGGCCAACCAACAACCGACTCTCGCGCGAAAAGGACTTGGTCAGAAGCGCCCACGACTTGTTACGCCAGCTCGCCCGCCGCCTCCGCCGGCCGCCCCCGGATCCGCCGCCAGAAGCGCCCGATGTCGTTCCGCTCCCAGGCCACCAGCAGCTGGCTCGCGATCGCGATGCTGCTGTACGTGCCGCTGACGATCCCGATGAGCAACACCAGGAGGAAGTTCCGGATCGTCACGCCGCCGATCAGGAGCATCGCCACCACCGTCAGGACTACCACGAACGAGGTGTTGATCGACCGTGCCAGCGTCTCCGTCATGCTCGCGTTCACGGCTTCTTCGATCGGCACGTAGGGGTCGTGCGCCAGCGTCTCTCGGATCCGGTCGAACACGACGATCGTGTCGTGTACGGAGAAACCGATGACCGTCAGGATCGCCGTGATGAAGGCCGTATCGACCTCTGTGCCGCGCCATTTCCCCAGGAGCGCGAACAGCCCGAGGACGATGAAGGCGTCGTGCAACACCGCCACGATCGCCGCCGCGCCGAACTTGAAGCCCATCCGAAGGCCGAAGTTTCGGAAGGCGAAGGCGATGTAGACCAGGATAGCGACCGCCGCCACGGCCA
>JANMTH010000432.1:0-4194 GCA_031390305.1 Thermoflexaceae bacterium | reverse complement strand
GGCAGGTGCTCCACCAGGTGGCCCAGGGCGATGTCGTCATGAACGAGCGCGTGGACCGCTTCAAGATGGGCGACAAGGTCGTCGCTATCCGCGTCTGCGGCGTCTTCGTGGTGAAAGAGGGCAAGATCGCTGAGTGGCGAGACTACTTCGACCTTGCCGAGTTCCAGAACCAGATGAAATAGGGGAAAATCGGGCCGGAAAGATAACCTTTCCCAATGATCTCATAGGTTTCCCCGCTACCCGATAAGATGGGGACTGCCGACCATCGATAGGTAGGCGGGTGGCCATCCGCCAGGGGGAACTTTGCTCCAGGTCAGGTTGCGATCCAGGCACGCGCACGCATCGAACCGTGTCTCCGGCGTGATCCGTGGTCTCCTCGGGGTGCTTCCTCGGACCGTCGAGGAGGTGACGCGGGAGACGTTCGTCGAGCGTCTCATCCGGCCGACGGCGATCGAGCACGATACCGTCGTTCACCGCTCGCTTGCGGCCGCTATCGATCTGCTACCGTTCGTCCCACTGATTCTCATCGCTGGCATCCTGCGCTCATCGGGCGCGGATGTGGCGTCGGGGGTGGCGACCGCCATCCTGGCGCCGCTGCCGGCGATGGTCGCTGTCATCCTCCATTCCCGTGGCGGGCAGACGTTCGGAAAGCAGGCCTGTGGCATCCGTGTCGTCGATAATCGCACCGGTGCGCGGCCCTCGGCCGTCCAGGCCCTGCTGCGGAGCGGACCGGAGCTCTGCCTCGGTCTCCTGATCGGCATCGGCGAGATGGCGATTACGCTGGGGGACGCATCGTGGTCTTGGGCGGGCTGGATGTCCGATGTCGCCTGCTTCGTCCTCCCGGCATGGGTCGTGGCGGCCTCGGCGGCTGCCCTGGGCGACCCGCGGCGGCGCGCCCTTCACGATCGTCTGGCCGGCACGGTGGTGATTCGTGAGGCGCTGACGGCGCCGCACGTGGAAGCGGTCGAGCATATCTCCCTAGCCGCCGCGTAGGGCGGGCATCACGTCCTCGGCGAAGGCGCGTTCCGCCTTCGCCGCCTCGATCCGGTCGGCGCCCATCGATGGGCCGACGATCACCAGCCGGTCCAGGCCGAGGGCGATCAGTTCGCGGAGCCGTGCCACGCAGGCGTTTGCGGGGCCGAGGACCGCGAACTTCTCTGCGAACGATTGGGGAATGACGGCGGCCTGGGCGCTGCCCGCCCGGCTGTGCCGGGTCATGTCGTAGGCGTCGTGGACGTCGTGAAAGACCTTTCGCTGCTCCGGCTCGGCTGGCCCGACGATGTTCCCGTGCATGACTGAGAACCGGGTGAAGAGGGACACGCCCCCTTCGCCAAGCCGGCGGGCGACCTCTGGGTCGTCGTGGACGACCACGCTGAGGTAGGCGCCGAAGGGCTGCGTGCTGGGGTCGAGGCCCGCCTCCGTGCGCGCCGCCCGTGCTTCGGCGATCGCCCATTGGAGCCGCACCGGATCGGCGCCGACGGCGAAGGTGATGCGGTCGGCGTGGCGGGCAGCGGCCCGGATGACCTGTGGGCCCGTCGCCGCCACATCCACGGGGACTTTCGTATAGGTCGAGTGGCGAAGCCAGGCGATTCGGCTGGCAAGGGGGCGATTCGCCAGCCGCAGGCGATCAACGTCCGCCGCGGCCGGGAAGGGAACCTCCTCGCCCCGGAGATAGGCCTGGAGGCGCACGAGGTAGTCTTCGAAGACGGCCAGCGAGGCTGGCGCGTGACCGAGATGGGCCAGCGCCGAATCGCCGCGGCCGATCCCGAGCATCGCCCGGCCACCAGATTCGACCTGGACGGAGGCGATCGCGGTCGCCGTCGCCGCCGGGTGGCGTGTAACCGGGTTCGTGACCCCGGTCGCCAGTTTGAGGCGCGAGGTCTCCCTGGCGGCGAGGGCCAGGGCAACGTAGCAGTCGCCCGCCAGGTTCTGGGAGTCGACGATGGTGATGCCGTCGAAGCCCGCCGCTTCGGCTTCCTGGGCGCGCCGTACGAAGGTTCCGCCGGGCACGCCAGCGCCATTCGTCCAGAATTCCACGGCCATTTCGTTCACCCCCGAGATATGGGACTGGAGCCTGCACCGGGAACGGGCGAGCGTCAACGGGTTCCGGGGCGACGCCGTGATCAGGCGCCGGTGGCGGCCGTGAGACTCCGGAGGGTCGCGCCCGCTTCGGCGAGCGAGTGGATGCGGTGGACACGTTCGGCCTTCAGCCAGCGGTTCCGCCACCAATCGACGAGGAAGACGGCGGGAATGTGCTCGGCGACCCAGGCGGCAGTGTGTGGATCGTCTTCGAAGTGGGCGAACGCGCCCAACTCCCGCACCTTCCTGACCTTGAAGGCGGCTGGCGACTCTTCCCAGCCGGGGCGAAGGTGGACGGGCGGTAGGACGCCGATCCAGCGTTCGAGCCACGCCTCAGTCACTCCACGGGCGTGTTCGGCGCGAGCGGAGAGGACGTGGCATTCGTAGGATTCGCTAAGCCCGAGGAAGCCTTCGCGCGCGCCGGGCATCGGACGGCGGCCGGTGTAACGAAGGCGCTCCGTGCGCCAGAGCAGCCCTTTCGTGCCTTCACTTGTTCGCGCTTTGCCGATATTCCGGCCGGGGTTGATGCCGAAGGGCGGGCGGCAGAGCACGCCATCGAGGTCGAACGTGAGGACGGGGCGGATGGCGGTCACGGGGCCGATCCTACGGGCAGGAGGCGATCGGCGCTTCCTCCTTGGCGGGGCTTCGGGCACGATGCCCGCGACCAACGATGCACCGAGCGCGCCGGGACTGAAGGGGTACGGATATGCGGGACTTCGCGGGCAAGGTAGCGGTTGTAACGGGCGCGGCGAGCGGAATGGGCCTCGCGTTTTCCCAGCGCTTCGCCGAGGCGGGCATGAACGTTGTCCTGGCCGACATCGAAAGCGAGCCGCTGGCGATGGCCGAGGCGGCGCTGAACGCGAAGGGCGCGAAGGTCCTGGCCGTTCGCTCGAACGTTATGTCCGAGGATGATGTCAACCGCCTGGCCGACGCCGCCTTCGCCCGCTTCGGCAACGTCCACATCGTGTGCAACAACGCTGGCGTGGCCGCTTCGGCCGCGACGCTCCGCTCCCGCGCCTGGGAATCGTCGATGGCGGACTGGGATTGGACGCTCGGCGTGAACTTCATGGGCGTGCTCTATGGCGTGCGCGCCTTCGTCCCGCGGATGCTGGAGAACGGCGAGGAGGGGCACATCGTCAACACCGCTTCGATGGCCGGGCTGCTTACCGGGGCCAACCCGTACAACGTCTCCAAACACGGCGTGGTCTGCCTGACTGAAGGGATCTACAAAGACTTCAAGGCGATGGGCGCGAAGCTCTCGGCCTCGGTGCTCTGTCCGGGCCTGATTCGGACGGCGATCCTGGACGCGGAGCGCAATCGGCCGCCGGAGCTTGGGCCAGCGACGGACCAGGCCTCGCTGCGGGCCGAAGTGCGGGAATGGAGCGCCGGCTTCGAGGCGGCGTTGAAGCAGGGTATCGAGCCTGAGGACGTTGCGGAGATGGTGTTCGACGCCATCCGCGACGACAAGTTCTACATCTTCCCAGCCCAGCCCGACATCCTGGATATCGTGAAGACGCGGATGACGGACATCATCGAACAACGCAACCCGACGCTCCCAGCCTGAGCCAGGCCTTCAGCGCGCGCCGAACGGGCCGATAACCAGACCATGGGACATCGCCGGTCTGAGCAACGAACGACCTGGCGCCCGGCCGCCGTCGTCGGACTCTTCGGCGGAGCGGCGCTCCTCGCCTTCCTCGTCCTTTCGGGAACGGTGTTTTCGATGACGAACGGAAGCGAAGCCGGGCTTCTGCTGACGATCGGTATGCTCTGGATCGCCGGCGTACTCGCCGCGGCCGGGATCTGGATAGGCCTTCGCGGCCTGCGCCGGGCAAGCCGATCGGCGACCCTTCACCAGTGGCGCCCGCGAACGGAGAGCGAAGACACCGGCCGCGAGGACGCAGTCTGAGAAGCACTTCGGCACTTCGGCACTTCGGCGCTTCGGACGCATGACTGCCCGACTGCTCAGCGTCTCGTGGCTAACGACCGGGAGTGCTCCTGGGCCGCGGTCCGTTAGAATCCGGCGTCGTGCCAATGAGCTGGGACCTGATCATCTTCGATTGCGACGGCGTCCTCGTCGATAGCGAACGCATCGCGAACCGCGTGCTCGCCGAGGTG
>JANMTH010000764.1:0-2507 GCA_031390305.1 Thermoflexaceae bacterium | reverse complement strand
GCTTCATCAGCTCTATCAGCCAGCCGTTCTGCGGTGACTGCACGCGCGCCCGGCTCTCGCCCGAAGGCGAACTTGTCACCTGCCTTTTCGCATCGAAGGGACACGATTTTCGCACGCTGCTCCGCGAAGGCAGGAGCGATGACGAGATTGCGGCCTTCCTCGCCAGCGTCTGGCGCATCCGCGATGACCGCTACTCCGAGCTTCGAAGCGAAGAGACGATCGGCCTGCGCAAAGTCGAGATGTCGCATATCGGCGGCTGAACCACCGTGCTACGGATCGATGGCGGGCATCTGGGGGATCGGGAATGTCGCCATCAGGCCGTTGTGGTCGCTCATGTAGAGCAGCCGCCCATCCGCGAGCGGCACGGGAACATCGCCGAAGAGCGCCACACTCGATGGAACCCAGCCCGTCGTCATCAGGTAATCCGACCGCGCCGTGACGGGGGGCTGTTCGCCCACGACCGAGGCGCGGCAGCAGGTCACGATCGGCTGGGCGCCAAAGACATCGCGGAGCCCGACGTTGGTGTAGAACTCATAGGTCGATGCCGCCGCGGGGTCGCTCTGGCCGACCATCACGATGGCCGGGCCACGGCCCCGCCGCGTCGAAACCCAGACCGCGAAGTTCGCCGCCTGGGCCTGGCGGACGGCGTCGCCACCGCCCGTCAGGTGGGTGATGAAGATGTCGATCTCGCCGATCGAGGCCGGCCCCTTGACGACGACGTGCAGCGCCGACCGCACTTCGCCCGATTCTGACGTCTTCGGGTTGAGGAGCGTTGGCGTCGACCGCAATACCGGGAAGCGGCTGCCTTTGACCAGGATCAGTTCGCCCTCTTCGAAGCCTGCCTTCTTCACCAGCTCCTCCGCGTCCTGGCGGCTCGTCGCCAGCGGGAAATGGGGGTTCGCACGGAGGTACTGCGCCTCCATCTTCAGCTCTTTCTGAAGACGCGAGACGGCCGAGCCGTGTGCCCGCGTCCAGGACGCCTCGTTGAACCCCACGATGTCGGGGTCGAACGCCTTGAGCCGCTCGATAAGCGCGTCCAGCCGGGCGTCGTAGGTTTCGTCCGCCTCGCGTTTCTCGGCATCGACGGCGAGTGGGCTGAGGAGGTTGATGAAGGCGACCTTTAGCTGTGTCGGCGCTTCCGGAGTATCCGTGGGGATCGGCGAAGGCTCCGGTTCCTGAGTCGCCTGAGGTGTGCCCGTCGCGTGCAACGGTCCCGGCTCGCCGCCGCTCCCGCAGGCCACGGTCAGCCCGGCCCAGAGTATCGCGGACGCCGCCAGGATCGCGGCCAATCGCCCGCCCATTATTGACAACCCCATGTGCGCACTGCTTCACTGGCTGTTACAGGCGAAGACGGAGACGAGTAGCCCGGGCAACCCCATTCAGCGAGCCCCGTACGGTGCGAGGGGGCGTGGGCAACCGGCGCGAAGATCCCTCCCGAGCTTCCGGCCGAAAGCGCCGCCGCGCGAGTAGACCCGGACGGATGCCAACCGTTAGCAAGGGCAGGCGCGTGCTGGCGCGCCGCGAAGCGCCCGCCCTCCGGGGTGGGAATCAGGGTGGTACCGCGGGCTAGCACGCTCGTCCCTGGTCCGGGGACGGGCGTTTTCTTTTGCGCCGCTGCTTCCGGCCGTGCGTCCTGCATTACATAGCTATACGGCCGGCGTGCTTCGCCGGTTGCATTCTGGCGAACAATCGCCGGAGAAAGGCGGCCACCGTGTTCAAGCCAGTCGATTCCCGAGTCAGCTTCCCCGAACTGGAACAGCGCATTCTGGCGTTCTGGAAGACGAACGACGTCTTCCGCCGGAGCGTCGAAGAGCGCCCCCTTGAGAAGCTCTTCACCTTCTACGAAGGCCCACCCACGGCCAACGGCCGTCCCGGCATCCACCACGTGCTCTCCCGCGTCTTCAAGGACCTTATCCCACGCTATAAGACGATGCAGGGCTACCGCGTGCCCCGCAAGGCCGGCTGGGACACGCACGGGCTGCCGGTCGAGCTCGAGGTCGAAAAAGAGCTCGGCCTCAAGAGCAAGCTAGAGATCGAGGCCTTCGGGATCGCCGAATTCAACGCTCGCTGCAAGGCCAGCGTGAGCCGCTACGTCGATGAGTGGACCCGCCTGAGCGAGCGCATCGCCTTCTGGGCCGACCTCGACCACCCGTACCTCACCTGGCACAACGACTACATCGAGAGCTGCTGGTGGATCTTCAAGCAGATGTGGGAGCATGGCGGTGTCTACCAGGACTACCGCGTCACGCCCCACTGCCCGCGCTGCGGCACCAGCCTCAGCGACCACGAAGTCGCCCAGGGTTACGAAGACGACACCCCGGACCCGAGCGTCTACGTGAAGTTCCGAGTCCACCAGGACGAGTGGGCTGCCAAGGGCCACCCCCAGGTTGCGCTACAGCCCGGCGAGTCCGTCTCGCTGATTGCCTGGACGACGACGCCCTGGACCCTGCCTGGCAACGTCGCGCTCGCCGTCAAAGCTGATGCAGACTATGGGGTTTACCAACTCG
>JANMTH010000710.1:0-12093 GCA_031390305.1 Thermoflexaceae bacterium | reverse complement strand
CGGTACACGGCCATCCATCGCTGGGGCTCGAAGACGCGGGTCTTCTTAGAGCAGCGGATGATCTCGGAGCGGGATTCCGAGTTCACCGGGCTCCACCTGGTGCTCGGCGGCAAGGTCGTGAAGGGCCACCTCGAATCGTCGCTCGTGGGGCGCGGCTCGGCGAGCGAACTTTACGCGCTCGGCGCGGGACTCGGCCAGGAACACGCCGACTTCTATACGCTTCAAGACCACATCGGCCCGGACACGCGCAGCGACCTCCTGTTCAAATCCGCCCTGCGGGACGAATCGCGGGCCGTGTACTACGGCCTGACGCGCGTCGGCCTTGGGGCGAAAAACGCGGACGCGAACCAGGAGAACCGCAACCTCATCCTCAGCGACAAGGCGAAAGCGGACAGCGACCCGGTGCTCGAGATCCTGACGAGCAACATCATTCGCTGTAGCCACGGGGCTACAGCCGGGCCCGTGGACGACGAACAGCTCTACTACCTGGAGACGCGCGGCATCCCCCACGCCGCGGCGGAGGCGCTCCTCGTCCGCGCCTTCCTGGGCCAGGTATTGGACCGCGTGCCGGACGAAGCGGTACGGGACGAACTGGCGGCCATTCTCGACGCCCGCCTCGGCTAAGGGGCGCGCGCCGGGGGAACCGGAGGTGGACCGATGACAGCAACCGCGACGGCCGGCCGTATCGACGTCGAGCGCATCCGCGCCGACTTCCCGATCCTCAGGCAAGTGATCAACGGATACCCGCTGGTCTACCTGGACAACGCGGCGACAACGCAGAAGCCGCGCCAGGTGATAGACGCGCTCGTCGCCTACTACGAGACGACGAACGCCAATATCCATCGCGGGATTCACACGCTCTCGATGCGCGCGACCGACCAGTACGAAGCTGTCCGGGGGAAGGCGGCGGGCCATATCGGGGCGGCCGATCCCCATCACATTGTCTTCACCCGCACCACGACCGAGGCGATCAACCTCGTCGCCCATGCCTGGGGCTCATCCCGCCTCAAGGCCGGCGACGAAATCGTCCTCACAGAGATGGAGCATCACTCCAACATCGTCCCCTGGCAGCTGTTGGCGGCGCGCACGGGTGCCGTCCTGCGCTACATCCGGATCGACGACGCGGGCTATCTGAGCCAGGACAGCATGCGCGAGGTGATCGGCCCGAAGACGCGCGTTGTCAGCGTCGTCCATGCCTCCAACGTCCTTGGCACGATCAATCCCGTCGCCGAGATCGCGCAAATGGCACACGCCGTCGGCGCCGTGGTTCTTGTCGATGGCGCGCAGAGCGCGGGCCACCTGCCCGTCGATGTCGAGGCTCTCGGCTGCGACTTCTTCGCCTTTTCGGCCCACAAGATGCTGGGGCCGACCGGCGTCGGCGTCCTCTGGGGCCGCGGCGAACTGCTGAACGCGATGGAGCCTTTCCTGGGCGGCGGCGACATGATCTCCGTGGTCCGGGAGGAGTCCTCTACCTGGGCCGAGCTGCCGCACAAGTTCGAAGCGGGGACGCCAAACATCGCCGATGTGATCGCCTTCGGGGCGGCGCTGGACTACCTGGCCGCGTTTGGGGCGCCCGTGCTGCGCGCTCACGAAGAAGACCTCACGGCCTATGCCATGGACGCCCTCCGCCGGATCGACGGCCTCGTCATCCACGGGCCCGCGCGGGTGGCGGACCGCGTCGGCGCGGTCAGCTTCAGCCTCGGCGAAATCCACCCCCACGATGTCAGCACGGTGCTCGATAGCCGGGGGGTGGCGATCCGGGCGGGCCATCACTGCGCGCAGCTGCTGATGCGGCGGTTGCGGGTGCCCGCCACCAACCGCGCCAGCTTCGCGCTCTACAACACGCCGGAAGAGGTCGATAAGCTCGTCGATGGCCTTCACGAGACGATCAAGGTGTTCGCGCGATGAGCGTTGGCGTCGAAAACCAGATGGACGAGCTCTTCCGCGAGGTCATCCTCGACCACTACCGGAAGCCCCGGAACCGCGGCGAACTGGCGGACGCCACGCACCGCCTCGAAGGCATGAATCCGGTCTGTGGCGACGAGATCTTCCTCGACGTCGAGGTCGCGGGCGGGCGGCTGGAAGCGATGGCGTTTCGCGGCCAGGGCTGCTCGATCAGCCAGTCGAGCGCCTCGATGATGACGGAACGGCTCCAGGGCCGCACGATCGGCGAGGCACGGGCCGTGGCCGCCGAGGTCCGGGCGATGCTCGTCGAAAGCAAGGCCCCGGCGGACGACATCGGCGACCTCGAGGCGCTGCACGGCGTCGCGAAGTTCCCGGCGCGCGTAAAATGCGCGCTCCTCTGCTGGAACGTGCTCCAGCAGGCCATCCAACCAACAGCCATGACAAGCCCAGGAGGCGACCATGAGTGAAACCACGACGACTATTCCAACCTACGACGAGATGCGGGAAAAGCTCTCGGAGGTGAAAGACCCGGAGATCAACATGAGTATCGTTGAACTCGGGCTCGTCTACGACATCACCTTCGACGATGGCCTGGTGACGGTGACGATGACGCTCACCAGCCCTGGCTGCCCGCTCGGGCCCGTCATCCGGGGGGAGGCGTACGCCAAGATGAAGGAGATGCCGGCCGTCAAGGATGTCGACGTGAACATCGTCTGGAACCCACCCTGGGACCCACGAACGATGGCCAGCGAAGACGTGAGGATGGCCCTCGGGATCTGGTAGGGGAGCTGCTCTGGCGGGGGCAGGTTGACATGTGACGAGCTCATAGTCACGATAGTGACTATGAGTACACGTGTCGGCATCGCGGAACTGAAAGCCCACCTGAGCGCCTACGTCGCGCGGGCGAAAGCGGGCGAACGAATCGTGGTCTGTGACCGGAACACGCCAGTGGCGGAGTTGCGGCAGACCATCCCGGAGCGGGAGCCGCTGCCGATGACACCAGCGACGCGTCCGGCTTCAGACCTGTTGAAGCTAAAGGGCGTAAAGACGCGCACGCCGGTGGATGTGGTCGCCTTGCTCCGAGAAGGCCGAGACCAGCGGTGAACATCTATCTGGATGCGAGCCCGCCGATGCGCGCCGTCCTCCGGGACGGCCCCCTGCTTGCCGAGTGGGGACGCTGGGACTCGGCGGTCACGACGACGCTGGCCAGGGTAGAGGCGAGGCGCACATTGGACCGCCTGCGCGTGACGCAAGTGTTCAGCGACGAAGAGCTCGCCAACGCCGTCATGGAGCTCATGGCCATCGAACGATCACTCGACTTCGTGGACGTGACCGGCGAGGTCCTGGAGAGAGCCTCGCAACCGATGCCGACCGTGGTGAGGACGCTTGACGCCATCCACCTTGCCAGCGCGCTGCTGATACGAGAACGGACGAATGCGGACCTCGTGTTCGCGACGCACGACCGCCAGCAGGCCATAGGGGCAATGGCGCTCGGCTTCGAAGTGATTGGCGTCACGCTGTAGGGTTGCTCATCGCCTTAGCGCGACTCAACGCCAAGATGCCAAGACCGCCAAGGCATTCACGGAGCGACCGTGCGGGACGTTCTCGGCTCCCCGGCTGTCCCGCATCCTTGCGCCATTGGATCCGTCGGGCGTGGAAAACGCCGACGACTAGACGGGCAGGCCCTTGAGATCCTGGACACCCTTGAGGGCGGCAATCTCGCCGCTGTGCTCGGCGATGTGGTAGATCCCGAGGGTGGCGAGGAGGCCGAACCCGGTCGTCTTCCCGAACGGCCCAACGATCTCCCGGCTCATGACGTCTTCGGGCTGATTGGCGATGGCGTCGTTGAAGGCGGCGAAGACGGCTTGGCCGTACTCCTGGGCAGCGGCCAGGTCTACGTTCAGGCCGGCCAGCCACTCGGGCGTCATCAGCCCGCTCTGGGGAATCGGGATGCCCGTCCGGGCCGACCAGCCGCCCTCCGAGATGAGGAGCGGCTTCTGAAGAACCGTGCCGTTCACCATGAAATCGACATCGGCGACGAGATGCGCATAGATGTTGGCGATCGGTTGAATCTGGCCGGCGGGAACGCTTCGCGCCACGGCGGCGGTGACATCGCCCATGATCATGCCGAGAATCTGGGTGGCCATGCCGAATTGGGAGAGGACAAGCTGCCGGGAATCCA
This sequence comes from Thermoflexaceae bacterium, assembly GCA_031390305.1. GTDB lineage: Bacteria > Chloroflexota > Dehalococcoidia > Tepidiformales > Tepidiformaceae > JANMTH01. The sequence goes on along the minus strand of JANMTH010000710.1, from coordinate 8,006 downwards.
TGTTCGAGACCTCGGTTTGGGGTTTGGCGAATCTTACGCCAATTGCCCCGCGGGAGCGGTAACGCCAAACGAGGGCTGAGTCGCGAGGCTGGCTGGCCGTCCAACTCGGACGTAGTATCCACCGCGGATGACCGCACACACGCCACCAACCGCAGAGGCGGCTCCCGCCCGGACCTCGTTTTCGTTCCAGACCTTTTCGGCGTTCCAATCGAAGCCGTTCCGGCTGCTCTGGTTGAACGCGTTCTCCTTCTCGCTGGCGCAGTCCATCCGCCAGTTCTCGTTCGTCTGGCTGGCCCTGGAGATCAGTGGAAAGGGCCAGGCGATCGGACTGATCTCGTTCGCCCTGGGCATTCCGATCCTCCTCTTCGTCCTCCCGGCGGGGGCGCTTTCGGACCGGATGGACCGGCGGGTGCTGCTCTTCGGCAGCCAGGCGGCGGCGCTCATCGTCACGGCGGCGGCCGCGCTGATGGTCTGGAGCGGCCACATGACAACCCCGGCGACGTTCGCCTTCGCGCTGGCCCTGGGGGCTACGGTGGCCGTTGGCCAGCCGGTGCGCAGCGCCATCGTCCCGAGCATGGTGGAGCCGGAGCGGCTGTTGAACGCGGTCACCCTGACGGGGCTCGGCCAGAACGTCTCGATGATCGCCGGTCCGGTGGCCGTTGGCCGCGTGATCGACGCCTGGGGCGTCGGCGGCGCGTTCGCCCTGCAGGCGGTGCTGCTGGCGGTCGGCCTCGTCGCGCTCATCCCGCTCCGCGTGCCGCCTCATGCCGTCTCCAGGGTCCGGCGGCGGCTCCTCCCCGAACTCCGTGAAGGCCTCAGCTACGCCGCCGGGCACGCCGGCATTCGAACGCTTCTCCTCGCCCTTCTCGCCACTTCGCTGATCATGGCGGGGACCTTCAATACGCTGCTGCCGAAGATCGCGAAGGAAGACCTGGGCGTGAGCGCGTTCGCGGCGAGCATGCTGTTCGGCGCGATGGGCGCCGGGATGCTCATGAGCTCGCTCCTCCTGGCTTCGCTCACGCGGATGGAGCGGGCGGGGCTCTACTTCATCGTCACGCTGATCGCGGGCGGCGTGCTCAACACGGTGATGGGGCTCTCGCCCGTCTACTGGTTCTTGTTGACGATGATGTTCATCACCGGTTGGAACGCCGGGTTCTTCACGAATCTCAACCTCACGCTGATTCAGTCGAACACGCCCCAGCGGGTGATGGGCAGGGTGATGGCGATTTATACGCTCTGTTTGGCTGGCGCCCAGCCGGTCGGCGCGCTCGTCGCTGGCCAGATGTCTGATGTCGTTGGCGCGCGCGAGTGGTTCGTGACCTGTGGCGCCGCCTTCTTCGTCTTCGGAGTGGCCGTCTTCCTCACCCAGCCCCATCTTCGGCGGATGCGCACCGGCCAGGTAAACGAAGCGAGCTGACTACACCGTTGGCTCAGAAGACCAGGCCAGCGAGCCTCAAGCCGACAGCGAGCGCGAGGCCCAGGAGATCCGAGCTATCCGAGGCGGTGTCTTCGCCGTCCGCCGCGAAGCCTGAGCCAGCCAGGAGACGTGGCCCAGGCCCGGCAAGCTGGTACAGGGCGGCGATCTCACCGGTATCGAACCAGGCTCCGCGGCAGGGACCGCAGGTGTCGATCGTGACGCCACCCTGAACGTGCCGCTTCATCGAAAGGGCACAGGCCGGACAGTTGAGGGTGGGGAGCGCCTCTCCGCACCGGGCGCAAAGGCCATCGGACTTGAAGTGGCCGAAGCAGGCCCGGCAACGGCGTAGCGCGGTGGCGGCTCGCAACGCCGGATGCGACAAATCGGGGCCACCGGCGCCCGCCGAGAGCGCGACGCCCGCCGCCCAAAACCCGTAACAGGCGGGGCAAAGGAGGAGCGGCGCAGCGGTCGGCGTCTCGCTACGGAAGGCAACCAGGGCCGGGTGTTCTTCGCAGTAGGGGCAGAGGCGGACCTCGCCCGCCGCCGTCGCGGGCCGGGGCAGGGCGGGCGAAAGGTCCGGGGCGATATCCCAGGCGCTCCCGGCGGTGGCGGCGCGGGCGCGGGCGGACGCCGGCCATTGGTCGTCAGATTGTGGCCTCATAGGAGGAGTGTCGGCCGAACGGCCGGGGCCAAGAGGGCCGCGAGGAGGGACGACATCGGGCGCCAGCGCGCGATCGGGACCGGCTGGCGCCGACTGTCAGCCAGATCCGGCGATGGCCGGGAGATGCGCCCCGTGCGACACTCGGGCAACCTGAAGGCACGAATGGAGGCACCAGGTGGGCGACCTTGATGGGAAGGTGGCACTCGTGACGGGCGGCTCTCGGGGCATCGGCCGGGCGATCTGCCTGGAGCTGGCGAGCCGGGGGGCGCGCGTTGCCGTGAACTACAACACCGGCGCCGCACAGGCCGAAGCGGTGGTGAGCGAGATCCAGGCGGCCGGAGGCGAGGCCTTCGCAATCCAGGGAGACGTGGCCGATGGAGACGCCGCGGCGGCGATCGTGAAGGCCACCATCGATGCGTTCGGCGGCCTTGACGTCCTCGTGAACAACGCCGGGATTACGCGCGACGGGCTCCTTATGCGGATGTCGGAGGAGGACTGGGACGCCGTCCACCAGACGAACCTGCGGGGGACGTTCCTCGTCACGAAGGCGGCAATGCGGCCGATGCTGCGGGCGAGGGGCGGCCGAATCATCAACATCTCGAGCGTCGTCGGAGTGACGGGCAACGCCGGCCAGGCGAACTACGCGGCCGCCAAAGCCGGGATGATCGGCTTCACTCGGGCCGTCGCGCGGGAGGTGGCTTCGCGCGGGATCACGGTGAACGCGATCGCTCCGGGCTTCATCCAGACGGATATCACGGCCGGGATGAGCGAGCAGCAGGTGAACGCCGGCCTGGCGCAGGTGCCCCTGGGGCGGATGGCAACGCCGGAAGAGGTCGCGCCTCTGGCGGGCTTCCTCGCGAGCCCGGGCGCGAGCTACATCACGGGGCAGTGCATCCACGTAGACGGTGGTATGGTCATGGCATGAGCGAAAGCGTCATGCGCAGGGTCCGCTACCTGGTGATCGAAGCGCTATACGAAGGCGACTCGACGGAACACGACGCCGTGGCGGCGTACGACCGCCGGTTGCGGGAGTGCGCAGTCGAAGAGCCGGACCTGTTGAGCCCCGGCCCGAGCGGATTCGGGCGGGGCGCGGTACGGGGCGTATTGCGGCGGGAACCGGAGATCGACGCCGAGATCCGGGACGCGGCGACGCAGTACCCGCTGAGCACGATGGCCGTCGTTGACCGGAACATTCTGAGGCTTGCAATATGGGAGCTATTGACCGACGATTCGGCGCCAGTCGCGGCTGTCGTCAACGAGGCTGTCGAGTTGGCCCACCGCTACGGCGGGGATAGCTCCCCGAGGTTCATCAACGGGGTGCTTCGCACGGTCAGCGAACGGATCCGGTCCGCACGGGCGGCAACGGGAGCTGTCCCGGCAGAGCTCCACCCAGAACCGACAACGCAGGAGAACTGAAACCTTGGCTACAGTGTTCGAACGGGTCCGCGCCATCGTCGTGGAACAGCTTGGGGTCGAAGAAGACGACGTGACGACCAGCGCATCCTTCGTCGATGACCTGAACGCCGACTCCCTTGACCTTGTCGAGTTGATTATGTCGCTCGAAGAGGAGTTCTCGGCCGATGGCAGCGAGCTGGAAATCAGCGATGAAGACGCCGAAAAGATCGCTACAGTGCAAGACGCCGTAGACTATCTGAAGGATCACGGGATCGAGGATAAGTAGTCCGCCAGATTGGGACGGACGTCGAACGCCTCACCGGGGGAGCGTTACGTGCAGTTCCTGGGCGTCGGCTGGCAGGAGATCCTGCTCATCATGGTTCTGATGCTCGTGGTCGTTGGGCCCGAGCGAATGCCCGGCGTCGCCTACCAGATCGGCCGGGCGGTGAAGACGCTACAGTCCTACGCGCGGGCCGTGCGAAGCGAATTCGGCGACGAGATCAGCTACATCGAAGAGCAGTACAAGACGGTTCGCGGCGAGATCGACGAAGCGCGGACTTCGCTTCGCGATGAGCAGACGAAGTTCGCGGCCGAGATGCGCGAGGCCACCTCTTCGATCGAGGAAGAGATGCAAACGTTCACGGCGGAGGCGAACGCCGCGATAGCGGCGATCGAGACGATGCCGGACAACACGCCGGCCACACCGGTGCCCGTCGCGGCGGGCCTGTTCGCACCGTCGGAGGACACGGCGGGCGCGCTGGAGGCGCCCCCCACCGCTCCAACTGAACCGCCGGCGCCGAAGCCGCCGCTGTTGTTTTAATGACTGCCCAGCCGGCCCAACCACCCGAGCCGAACCTGCGGCCTGTAAGCGGCTCCCAGGGCGGCCCCGAGATGACCCTGATCGATCATCTCAAGGAGCTGCGAAACCGGGTGATCGTCTCGGCGATCGCGATCGTGCTGGGGATCGTCGTTTGTGCGGTGTTCTGGGTGCAGATTCTGGACTTCCTGTTGGAGCCGGCGCCGCCAGACACGCAGGTGTACGTCTTCAGCCCGCTCGATTCGATCAACGTGCTGTTCAAGATCGCGCTCTACGGAGGCGTGGTCCTCGCTTCGCCGATACTGCTGTACGAGCTGCTCTCGTTCGTCATCCCAGGATTGACGCCGCGCGAGAAGAAGCTACTGATACCGGCACTCGTAGGAGCGACCGTATTCCTTTTGGGCGGGATGGCGTTCGCGTACTGGATTCTGCTTCCGGCCTCGCTCGATTTTCTTTTCAACCTGGGCGAAGGGAACATCGAGTCGCTTCCGAGCGCGACGGCCTACATCAGCTTCGTCACGCGGATCATCTTCTGGATGGGCGTCGCCTTCGAGATCCCGATCATACTGGCGATCATGGCGCGCTTCGGCATGGTGCGGGCGAAACAGCTGCTCAAATTCTGGCGGTACGCCATCATCGTCATCGCCGTGCTCGCCGCGATCATCACGCCGACGCCGGACCCGCTGAACATGACGCTGACGATGGCGCCGCTCTTCGGGCTCTACTTCCTTGGTATCCTGTTCGCCTGGATCGTCCAGAAGCCACGGCCGAAGGGGCCACAGGCGATATGAAGGAACGCGGCGGATCCCGCGGACAGATCGCGCTCACGGGCCTCGGCGGCGGCTTTTTCAGCGGGCTGACGGGCGTCGGCGGTGGCGCGATCATGGTGCCGCTGATGACCGGGCTGCTGCGGATGCGCCAGCACGCGGCACACGGCACATCGCTCGTCATCATCATCTTCGCGGCGGCCGCCAGCGCGCTCACCTACCAGCTCCGGGATGGTGTGCGCTGGGAGATCGTCGCCGGTCTGTTGCCGACATCGCTTCTCGGCGCCTACCTCGGAGCACGGCTGGTGCAACATCTTCCGGCGATGCGGCTCCGCCAACTTTTCGGAGCGTTCGTCTTCATCATCGGGCTGCGTTTGCTCGCCTTCCCCGGTATCGACCCCGTGTTCGAGGCAGAGGGCGTGACGGCGGCCGGGCTGGGCGCGGCGATCGGCCTCAGCGGGGGCCTCGTCTGCGGGGCTCTGGGCGTGGGCGGCGGGGCCGTCTTCGTGCCAGCGCTGGTGCTCCTGATGGGCCTCGGCCAGCACGAGGCCCAGGGCGTTTCGCTCTGCGTCATCGTTGGCGCGGCCGTGGTGGGCGCGTGGACGCACGCGCGGCACGGCTCCATCGATGGCGCCATGGCCCGGCGAATCGCGCCGCTGGCCGTCCCGGCGGGGATGGCCGGGGCGCTGGCCGCTTCCCTGCTCGGTGGGCGCATACTCCAGGCCGTGTTCGCCACCGTGCTGATCATCGTCGGGACGCAGATGTTCGCGACCGCGACACGGGCACTCCGCCGCCAGCCCGTAGCGCTACCCTCGGCGGGCGCCGGAGCGATCGTATGAGCCTGGTCGCCGATGTCGAGACACTCTACGCTCGCGTACGCGGGTGCACCCGGTGCCAGCTCGCCACCACCCGGACGCTCGCCGTGCCCGGAGAGGGCCCGCTCGACGCCGAGGTGATGTTCATCGGCGAGGCGCCGGGGCAGAACGAGGACAAGCAGGGGCGGCCTTTCGTCGGCGCGTCCGGGCAGTTCCTGGAAGAGCTCCTCGCGGCGGCGGGCCTCAGCCGGCCGGAGGTCTACATCTGCAACGTGCTGAAGTGCCGGCCGCCGGGAAACCGCGACCCCCTGCCCGCCGAGATCGAGTCCTGCCGTGACTATCTGGATGAGCAGGTAGAGCTGATCGACCCGCTCGTGATCGTCACCCTGGGGCGATTTTCGATGGCGAAATACTTCCCGAACCAGGTGATTTCGCGCATTCACGGGAGAGCGCGCGAGACTGCCGGGTGCTTTTACGTCCCCATGTACCATCCCGCGGCGGCGCTCCACCAGGGAAGCCTCCGAAGTGTGATGCTCGAAGACTTCGGGCAACTCCCGGCACTCCTGGAACGGGCACGCCGTTCGAGGGGTCCGCGCTCCGCTCCCGCGCTGGAACCGGGGGAAACCTCGGCCGTCTGTGAACCACCGCAACCAACCCAAATCCGACTCTTCGAATGATAGGCAAGCTATGACAGAACCAACCCTTCGCGTAATCCCCCTCGGCGGTCTCGGCGAGATCGGCCGCAACATGATGCTGCTGGAATACGGCGACGACATCATCGTTGTCGATGTCGGCCTGATGTTCCCGGAAGAGGAGATGCTTGGCGTCGACCTCGTCATCCCGGACTTCACCTATCTGCGAGAGCATAAGGAGAAGCTCCGGGCCGTCTTCCTGACGCATGGGCACGAGGACCACGTCGGCGCTCTGCCGTACTTCCTCCGCGAATTCAACGCGCCGATCTATGGCGCGCGCCTGACGGATGGGTTGATCCGGGTGAAGCTCGCGGAACATCGCCTGCTGCAAAAGGCCGAAACCCACGTCGTCGTCCCCGGGCAGCTCATCCAGGCGGGCGTGTTCGAAGTTGAGTTCTTCACCGTCGCCCACAGCATCCCGGACGCATGCGGCCTGATCATCAAGACGCCGCTCGGTCTCCTCGTCCACACCGGGGATTTCAAGCTCGACCACACGCCCGTGATGGACCAGCACACGGACCTCATCCGGCTCGCCCAGGTGGGGGCGGAGGGCTGCCTGCTCCTGATGGCCGATTCGACCTATGCCGAGCAGGAGGGGTACACCCCGAGCGAGCAGCTGGTCGGCGAAGCGTTGCGCAACATCGTCGTCAACGCAAAGGGACGGGTCATCGTGGCGACGTTCGCGTCGTTGATCGCCCGCATCCAACAGGTCATCGACGCCGCGGCGTTCTGCAATCGCAAGGTCTTCGTGACCGGCCGCTCGATGATCGACAACGTCGCGATGGCCCGCCAGCTCGGCTACCTGAACGTGCCCAACGGCGTCCTCATCGGCGTTGAGGAGATGCGGAACACGCCGGGCGAAAAGCTCGTTGTAGTGACCACGGGAAGCCAGGGCGAACCGACGAGCGCGCTGACACGCATGGCCAACGGGGACCATCGCCACATCGGAATCCTCGAGGGCGACACGATCGTCCTTTCGGCGACGGCCATTCCGGGCAACGAAACGGCCGTCTACCGCAACGTGGACAACCTCTTCCGGCTCGGCGCGGACGTGATGTACAACCGCGTCCAGAACATCCACGTCCGCGGACACGCCAGCCGCGAGGAGCTGAAGATCATCCAGGGGCTCCTGCAGCCCGAGTACTTCGTCCCGATCCACGGCGAATACCGGCACCTCGTCGTGCACGCGCGGCTCGCCGAATCGGTTGGCGTGCCGAAGGGGAACGCCTTCGTGATGACCGACGGCGACGTGCTCGAGATCGACGCCGACGTCGCTCGCCTGGCCGGGCGCGTGCCCGCCAGCTACGTCTATGTGGACGGCCTCGGGATCGGCGACGTGGACCAGCATATCCTCCGCGACCGGGCTCACCTTTCGACTGATGGAGTCGTTGTCGTGATCACGGCGGTGGACAAGCAGACGGGCCGGGTAACGGCGACGCCCG
>JANMTH010000705.1:0-1606 GCA_031390305.1 Thermoflexaceae bacterium | reverse complement strand
CAGTCGCTTTTCGCGGCGTTCGCGTACGTCACTGCGGCTTCGTTGACGGGCTGCCCCAGGGCCGCTTCGGCTTCCTCGCGCGTCACCAGCGTGCAGGCGTCCCTGTCCTGGGTTGCGCCGGACCCGCCACCAGTCGCCGGTGCGCCGCTGCTTGTCCTCTGCCCCCCCGCCGCCGAAGCGCCGGATTCTGTCCCGCCGGGGGAGTCCGCCGAGCCACCCCCGCACGCGGCGAGGAGGACGGAAGCGCAAGCCACAACGAGCGCCGTTGGGAGCCGAAGTCCGGAAACGCGAATGTTCATACGCCATGATCGGCAACCAAACCGTCCACCTGAAGAAGCGATGTGGAGACGAGCCACCAGGCTTTTCGGGACGCCCCTCACGAGGGCTGGTGAAAGCCGACCGCCGGGTAGGGACTCTCTCCCTGATCGGTCGCGGCTCTGATTGGTCTCGCATTGGCTACCAGCCACGGCCTTCGGCTTCCCAGCGGTGGAACTCGGTGATGGCGTCGGCGTCGAAGACCTTGCGAGCGAGCTCCCATTCCTCGTCGTTGCGGGGTGGGAAGCCGTTCATGACGACGCCGCGGAGTTCGATCTCGGCGAGGACGTCGTCCTCGTCTTCGGTGGACATGGGGAGGTCATGGAAGATGTGGATGGCGCGCAGCCAGCGGATCGCTTCGAGGGGGGTGATGGCGCCTGCTGTGAGTTTGACGACGACGGATTGGGCGATCGGGCCGAGGCTTTTGCGGTCAAACTTCTCGGAGGGGTGCGTATCAGAGGTGTTGGTCGGCCAGGCGCGGATGTGGAGGGGACAGGTGTTGGGCGGGTAGCCGCAGCTGTGGCCGGTTGAGGTTGGCGAGTTGCAGAGGTCGGTCACCGGTTCGCCCGCTCTTCTTGGCGGATGGCGTCGCGTTCGTTGAGTTCATCGAGGAGGGGGTCGATGGTGACGAGGAGGCCCTCGACGCGCTGGAAGTAGCTGCGCAGTTCGTGGTTGGGGGGCATGCCCTGGGCGGCGGGGTCGAAGTTGAAGGCGGCGGCGCGGAGGTAGCGGAGGAGGGTGCGGGCGCGGGCATCGGAGATGCGGCCGGAGAGTTGGAGGCGGATGGCGGCATCGAGGGCGGCCTGGATGGCGGTGCGGTCGGTGAGGGCGAGGGAGGCATCGAGGAGGCGGTGGGAGGGACGGGGGCGTGGGCGCTGGGCGCTGGCGGAGTTGCGTGCGGAAAGGGCGGCGGCGTTTTTGGGGTCGTGGTTGGGGCAGTAGACGGCGTCCGGGGCGGTTTTGTAGCGGCAAGGGTCTCCGCCCTGGTTGAGTTAGACGCACGCCATTTTTTCTCCTGGGAGTGTTTCTGCGTTAATAGCCCGATTTAACCCGTTTAGCCCGTTCGCTAGCCGGTTGAGCGCGTTCCTTGCGTTCTTGAGTCCCGAAGTCCGAGCCCGGGGGCCCGAGGTGCGGGGTCCTGACGCGCGGCTGGCGTTTTGAGGAGAGTGGCTTGGCGAGGGGGTTTGGGCCGAGGGGTGGGTGGCGCTCTGGGGGGAGTGACGAAGTGACACTCGGCTTGCAAATGCGCGGGCGGACAGGAGTAGACTGCCAACTCAATCAGGCGAATAGG
>JANMTH010000649.1:0-3661 GCA_031390305.1 Thermoflexaceae bacterium | reverse complement strand
CACGCGGTCGATGGTGCCGCCCACGCGCGGGCGCACTTCGACGAATTCACTGGCTTCGAGGCGGCCGCTGAATCTCGAACGCCGGAACGTCCGGGGCGAACACCGCTGGACCTACGCGGGGCTTACGGGCGATGGACGCCTCGCGGTGGTCGTGTACTGTAGAAGGGCGAGCCGAATCCGGGTGGTCACCGCCCGAGACCCATCGAGGCTCGAACGACAGAAATGGCAAAGAAGTCAGCGGTAGTCACAAGACCCGAAGTCGATCTCCCCGCCGTCGAAGTCGGAGATCCGCTTCCCGAGTTCGCCTCCGAGCGCGAGGAAGCGGAGTTCTGGGCAACCCACTCCCTCGGGAATTCCATCCTCGACCAGGAACACGAAGGCGACCCGGACCTGCCCCCGGTCCGCCCGCTCTCCGTGCGCCTCATCGAGGTCAACTCCCTCGACGAGGTCCCGGAGTTCGCATCGGAGCGCGAGGAGGCGGACTACTGGGCGACGCATAGCTTCGGCCAGAGTTTCTTCGACCAGAAGCTCGAAGATGACCCCGACCTGCCCCCTCCCCGTCCACGCCCCATCTCCGTGCGCTTCGACGCTGACACGATCACTCGCCTCCAGGCGATCGCCGCGAAGAAGCACAAGGGCTACCAGACGCTCCTCAAAGAGTTCGTCGCCGAACGGCTCTACGAAGAGGAGAAGCGCGAAGGCATCGTCGGCTCGTAGTGCTACTTTGGGCGGAAGCCGGTTGCGCTGGCGACCACCTGGCGCGCGACCCGCTCACTTCCCCCGCCGCCGTTTTCGAGCACATACGTGGCAGCAGCGAAGTTGAAGCAAACGCTCACGTCGTCTGGGAAGTAAACCGCCAGTCCATCACCACAAGATCCGAACGGATCCGCCCGAACGTCTCGCGCCTTCGGGATGGTGATGGGACCGTTCGGGCTCTCAATCGTCACGGGGCCTTCCCAACTGATGCCGCCGAGTGCCTCCTCGACAACGAACCCGATATCCGGCGGCGTGTCGTGAAAGTAGCTCATCGTCGCGTAGTCGATCCTGTTTTCGGCCCCGGCAGGTCCCACCAGGATGTACCGATCCCAGGCGACTTCCTCGCCCGGGACACAGCCGCCGAAGGCAACGAGCGTGAGAGCGAGGATGTGCCGTGGCGGCATAGCCAGGGACGTCTTCGCCGTCCCGTCAGCGGCCACCGAAACCGCGACCTCGCTCACGCGATATGGCCCCTGGTAGAGCCGCACCGCAATGTCCTGGCCGGAGCAGGCGCCGAAACCAGTGAGCGATACCGCAGCCTGCTCGTTGTTCAGGTAGCTCTCCCGGTCAGCTCGAATGCTTGCCCCTGCCGGGTTGGCCACGGCCGCATGCGGCACTTGTGGCTCATCGGAGCATGCGGCCGCCACGAGAATCGTGAGCGCTGCGAACATCACCGAATAGCGGCTCATACGAAGAAGTACGTTCCGTCAGGTCACATGGTTCTTCCCTGCGCGCGCCGCCTGAAGAGAAGCGCGAAGGGCATCCTCGGCTCGTAGTGATCGCCCTCGGCGACCGGGCTAACGCCGTTTCTTGCCGCGGTTCGCCGGCGGGCTCAGGACACCCGTCTCTTTCTTCACCCAGGCCACCAGCCCGGGGACGACCTTCACGGCGGGCGCGATGGCGAGGTAGACATACTGCGCCTCGTCGAAGCGAGGCTCGCCCGTCAGCATCCCGAGCATCTTCCGCTTGCCCGTGATGATCGCGGTCACGTACGGGTTCGCGCGCCGCGCCTCCATCAGCGCCTGGCGAGCGGGCCCAGCGGATTCGCCGCGGCAGTAGGCCGCTATCGCCCGCGCGTACAGCACGAGGGGCGTCGGTTCGGCGACGGAAAGGGCGGCCGCGGCCCCTTCCGGGTCAGCCCGAATCGCCAGCGCGAGGGCAAGACGCGGACGCGCCCCCTCGCGGTCGGTGGGGTCGTACCGGAGCGCCTCGATGTAGAGCGGAACGCCGTCGCCCGAATAGCCGATAGTCGCGAACGCCTCGCCAAGGCCGACGAGCGCCTTCACGAGCATGCGAACCTCCGGCACATCATCCGGACGATCTTCGGCGCCCAGCGGGCCGAGCCTGTGCCGAAGCGCCTCAATCGCCAGGATGTAGAACGGCTGCATGAGAATCGGCGCCTGGTCGCGGCCCTCGATCGTGTTCGCGACCCACATGTAGGACTCCGCACAGTCCGGCCAGAGTACGAGCGCATTGAGGAGCCATTGGAGGGACTCGCTCGGCTTGTCCGCGGGCGTCCTCTCGACGAGATCGACGAGCCCCTTCGCGTGCTCTTCAGCGCTCTCACCGGCTGGGATTTCCGGCGGACGGTACTTACCCAGGAGGGCAAGGGCCTGCGCCCTCAACCCTGGGCCATCGTATTTCCCCTGCGTGTGGTAGGCGTCGAGAATCCCGAGCATGAACTCGTGGAACGGCTCGTCGTCCCTGCCGAGTGCCGCAAACGTTTCCTTCGCCATCTCTACAAACCCCCTATCGTACGAGCGTTCATACCCTTCGCACCGCCATTCGGCGGCAAAGACGACCTCCGGCTATCGCCTCACACCTGCCGCGGGCCGCTGCGTTTCTCCTTCGAAGGCGCGACCAGCTTTTCCGGCTCAACGAGCGTGGCCACCGCCGCCGGGGGCGCGTCCGGCGCCGCCGCCGCGCCCAGCAGCCGGGCCGCCAGCCAGGCCAGCGCGCCCTGTGTACCCTGCCAGGCCGGCATCTGGAGGTCGGCCACCAACACCGCTTCGTCCAGGCTCCCGGGCTCCACCGCCGTCGAAATGTCCGCCGGGAACGGCTCCGTCTCGGCGAGAAGGGCGGCGACATGCCCGTTGGCCGCGTGGGCGGCATCGAGAAGGGCCCGCGCGGCTTCACCATCCCCAAGCTGCTGGAAAGCGTCGAGCGTGGCGCCCCAACGGAAGGGCGCCGTCCCGTCGTCGTACACCTGGAAGAGGGCGGCCAGGCTTTCGTGGTCCTGCCCCTCGAGGAGGATCCCCATGATTTCGAATCGTGCGCCCTGGTCATCGTTCGGATTCAGTCGGAGCATCTCCTGGTAGTGGAGGGCGGCCACCTCGATCGCCCCGGCGTCGCGATTGGCGCGCGCCAGGGCTGCCAGCGCCGTCATGAACGGGCGCGTCTGGGGGACGCTCCAGAACGACCCGGCGAGCGATTGGAAGGCCTCCGCCCCGAGCTCTTCGTACCCGGCGATCAGGCCGAGCGTGAAGAAGGGGATCGCGATCTGCAGCTCGTCTCCGGCCTGAAAGCCGAGGAAGACGTATGCCTCCACGCAATCCGTCGAGGCGTGGAGCGCCGCGAAGGCGAACTCGATCGCCCCTTCGTCCTCGCTCGCCCATGCGGATTCCACGAGCCGCTGGGCGGCCTCGGGACCGCGTTCCCCAGCGCCTGGAGGCCGTGTCGCATCGAGCAAGCCATCGATCGCCGTCCGGAGGAAGGTAGGGTCGCTCGCCACGCGCCCGGCCTCGGGACCGTAGAAGATGTCGAGCACGCCCTGGATGAAGCGCGCGACCGGACTGGCCGGGTCGAAGCCCGCGGCCTCACCGCTGGTCGAAGGGTCGTCAGTCATCCGGGCCTCCAGGTGGATTCGCCCGGGCTCCCGGCCCCGCGCCACGCCACCATGGTACCG
>JANMTH010000633.1:0-2260 GCA_031390305.1 Thermoflexaceae bacterium | reverse complement strand
CGGCCTATCGGGGGACCGTCTCCTGGTTGGTCACCGCCGACCCGGATCGCCTGAACCGCTCCAACTTCGAGCGCGCGCGAGAGGACCTGACGCAGCTCTACAAGGAGTTCGAGCCCTTCCAGGCGTATGCCATCAGCCCGCTGCGAGACGCCTTCCTGCGTTTCGACCGGACGGCGGATTACCAGCAGACGCCGCTCCTCGTGCTCCTCCTCGAGATAACCGGCATCGCTCTCTTCTATGTCGGCCTCGTTTCCGCGATCGTCGTAGAACGCCAGTCCTCCGAGATAGCGCTGCTCCGAGGCCGCGGCGCCACGGTCCTCCAGATCCTCACGCTCTACGCCACCCAGGGGCTCATCCTCGGGATCCCGATCCTGATCGCGGCGCCCTTCATCGCCGGGGCAATTACGGCCCTCCTCGGCCTCACGCCCGTCTTCGACCAGGTCACCGGCGGCGAGGTGCTCCCCGTCACGATCGTCCCGCTTTCGTTCGCCCTCGCGGCCGGCGCCGTGGCGCTCTCCATCGTCGCCCTCCTCGCGCCAGCGCTGGCGGCGGCTTTGAAGGGCTCGACGGGCGTCCGCCACGGGCTCTCCCGTCCCGTCGGATCGTTCGTCCAGCGCTACTACCTCGATGTCGCTCTGGCGGGGGCGGCCTTCCTCTTGCTCTGGGAGCTTCGAGAGCGGGGATCCGTCTTCACTCCCTCGGCGACCGGCGGCGTGAGCACGGACCCGCTCCTCCTCGCCTCGCCCGCGCTGGCGATCGTCGGCGCTGGCGCCCTCCTCCTCCGCTTCTACCCGCTCGCGCTCCGCCTCGTCGCCCGGTTCGCGACGATCGTCGCCGGGGCGCCGCTGGCCCTCGGCCTCTGGCAGACGGTCCGGAACTCGGGCCAGTACACGCGCCTCACGCTCCTCCTGATGATGGCCGTCGCCGTGGGTACCTTCGCCGCCAGCTACACCAGCACCGCCGACCGTTCCTACCGCGACCGGGCGAACTACGAAGCGGGGGTCGGCCTGCGCGCCACGGCGGGCAACAACCAGCCGCCGACGACCAAAGAACGGGAGGATCTGGCCGGCTCCGCCGCCAAACTGCCGGGCGTCACGGAGGCCATGGACCTCGTCCGGACGACAGCGACGATCGCCACTCCGGGGTCGTCCGGCGGGCTCTTCCAGGTGCTCGCCGTCGCCCCGAAGCAGGCCTCCACGATGCTCTGGTTCCGCAGCGACCTCGCCGATCGGTCACTGCGCGAGGTCCTCGGGACGATCGACGGCTTGCCGGCCGCGCCCGGCAAGCCCCTTCCGGCCGACGCCCAGAGCCTCTCGATCTGGGGCAGAATGGATGACCCGATCACCGGGATGACGCTTCGTGCCGGCCTCAGAGACAGCAAGGGGCGGTTCGCGATCGTCGAACTCGCTCCCCTCGAGAACATGACGACCGAGTGGGCCCGGTTCACAACACCCCTCACGAAGTTCCCTTACGCCGATCCCGGCCAACTCACCCTCGTCTCCCTCGTCTTCACCGGCTCGACGAGCCGCCCGACCGCACCGACGGTCTTCTTCGACGACCTCGCCGCCGACCTTTCCAGCGGACCACCGGCCGTCCTCGACGACTTCGAGGGACCTTCGCCCTGGGCCCTCTTCCCCACCACCTCGGCGACCGGGGACACGTTCACGGTGGTCGCCCAGGGCGCGCACGGCGGCTCCGGGGCGGCGAAGTTCCAGCCCCGCCCGGGCACCCTCCAGGAGACGCGCGGGATCTACCTCGCCGGATTCCTCACGCCCCTCCCCATCGTCGTCAGCCAGTCGTTCATCGATGGCACGGGCGTGGGGGTCGGCGGAACCACGCTCCTTCGCGTGGCCAGCGGCACGCTCGTGCCCGTTATCGTCCGCGGCACGTTCGATCTCTTCCCCACCACCCACAGCCGCGATGGCGCCATCGTCGTCTTCAACCGCGACCGCTTCCTCGATTGGACGGGGATAGCCTTCTCTGGCAGCGGCGTCGAACTTGGGCGAAACGAAGTCTGGCTGAGCCTCGACGCAAGCGCCGACCCCATCGCCCTCGGTGAAACGTTGACCTCTGCGCCGTTCTCGCTCGACTCCGCCGTTTCCCGCGCCGAGACACTGGCGGCGGCGACGAAGAACCCGTTGATCGCCGCCATCGGGAGCGGGATTCTCGCCGTCGCCTTTGTCTCGAACCTCCTCCTCGTCGCGGCGGAACTCCTCCTCTCGTTGCTGGCGGCTGTACGGCGCCTGCGGGTCGAACTGGC
>JANMTH010000625.1:0-4011 GCA_031390305.1 Thermoflexaceae bacterium | reverse complement strand
TGCACCTCACCCAGTGCGCTGCGCGAGGGGATCAACCGGGCGTTCGTTGGCGGGCGTTGGGCCCTCACCCCCTGCCCCTCTCCCAGTGCGCTGGGCGAGGGGAGTCACCGGCCTGGCGCCTGCCGGCGGGGTGGGGACGGACGACTACGAGTACTCAACGGAGAAAACCCGGCGGGCGTTGCCGGGCGTTGCGCCCTCACCCCCTGCCCCTCTCCCAGTGCGCTGGGCGAGGGGAGTCACCGGCCCGAAGACGCGATCGAGTATCGCGGACTTTTGCGAGGTGGTATCAAGCGCCTGCCGGCGGCGCTACGCAGGCGGCACGTCGCGGCCGGAGTCGCCGGCCATCTGGCGGAAGCGTTCCTGGCCGACGGAGATGAAGAGCCCTTCGGCTTCGGCACAGAGGGTCTCGCCGGCGTGGAGGGTGGCGGTGGTGAAGATCTTGCGGCCCTCCACCCTTTCGATGTGTCCGCGAAACTCAAGGCGCTGGTGGAGCGGTGTGGGGCGCCGGTAACGGACGATGAGGGTGCCCGTCATGCCTGGATTCCCGGTGGCGGACTGAACCATGCCGAGCACTTCATCGAAGGCGGCGGCGACGATTCCGCCGTGGACGTGGCCGGGGGGGCCTTCGTAGGCGATCCCGAATTCGGCCCAGGCGAGGACGGCGTCACCTTCGGCCGTGAGTTGGAGTTCGAGGGGCGCGGCGATGGGGTTGGCGAGACCGGAGATCGGGCTATTGTCGTACATGCCGCGAGGGTTGCCGGAGGTGCTGGCTTCGGCGAAGCCCCAGAGTGGGCGCGAACGGGGCGACTCGGCGAGGCGTCCGTTGAACGCTTCGAGGCTTTCGGCCGCCTCGATCAGTTCGGCGTCGGCGGCGTCGGTCTCCATCACGAGATCGATCGTCCTTCGCATGGCGTCGGCCAGACGGCGAAGGGCGGCGCGGCGCGATTCGGGGACGGTGGCGTTCGGCTGCCACGAGCCGCTGTGGTGGGCGTGGGCTGGTTCGGTCATGCCTCAGACTGTACGGGGCGAGGGCGAACCGGGCATCGGCTCGGGGGACGGGGGGGCCTGGCCCTCTGCGAACCACAAAGTCACAAAGGCGCGAAGGGAACACGAAGATCTTTTTGCTGTTCGCGTCTTCGGTATGGAGCGGTGTTTGGTGGGTGGTCGTGGCCGGGCGTTGCCGCTCCTTTCCAGTCGCGGTTCTCTATGGCTGCGCTGGCGCCGGTTAGCGGCGGTTGCGGAGGCGCGGGTCGAGCGTATCGCGCAGCGAATCGCCGAGGAGGTTGAAGGCGAGAACGGTGAGCGAGAGGGCGAGGCCGGGGAAGATGGCGATCCAGGGTGCGCGGGTGAAGAAGGTTCGGGCCTTGCCGCTGAGGTCACCGCCCCAGGAGGGCGTGCCCTGTTCGACGCCGACGCCGAGGAAGCTGAGGGCCGACTCCGTGAGGATGGCGGCCGGCAGGGTGGTGCTGGTGACGACGATCATCAGGCCGGCGAGATTCGGCAGGACGTGCCGGAACATGAGGCGAGTCTGGCTGGCGCCGATAGAGCGCGCGGCCTCGATATAGGTCGCGGAGCGCTGTTCGAGCACGGCGCCGCGCATGATCCTGTAGATCACGGGCGTGAAGATGATCGCGATCGAGATGACAAGAACAAATTCTTGCTTACTCAGGCCGGGGAAGTTGGGGAGCTCTTCGCCGAACGAAGTCCGGATGGTGAGGGCGAAAAGGATCGCGGGGAAGGCGATCAGGATGTCCGCCACGCGGCCGAAGGCGAAATCGAGGAAGCCGCCGATGAAGCCGGCGGCGAGAGCGATGACGGTCCCGCCGACGACGCTCATGATCACCGTCGCGAGGCCGACCTTCAGGGAGACGCGTCCGCCGTAGAGGATGCGAGACCAAACGTCCTTGCCGTCGCGGTCGGTGCCGAAGAAGTGTTCGCCGCTAGGGCTTTTGAGAACGTCCTCGCCGAAGGCGCGGGGGTCGCTGGTGTGGAGAAGGGGGGCGGCGATCGCGCCGAAGACGATGATGGCGATAATGATCGCGCCGATGGTTCCGAGCGGCTGCGTGCGGATGAAGCGGCGCAGCGCACGAAGGCGCGGCTGCGGACCGAGGATATCTTCGGCGGGGCTGGCAAGTGTGGAGGCGGCCTGAGCCATACTCGTCAGTACCTGATCCGCGGATCGACGACCGTGTACAGGACATCGACCAGCAGGGTGATGAGGATGAACATGACGGCGAAGACCATGATCACGCCGAGGACCAGGGTGTAGTCGATGGCGAGGACGCCTTCGAACGTGAGCAGGCCAATGCCGGGGATGCCGAAGAGCTGTTCGGCCACCACCGCGCCGCCGAGGACGCCGCCGAGCTGCACGCCGATGACGGTGATGAGGGTGATGAGCGAGCCGCGAAAGACATGGTTGAGGACGACGGCCCGTTCGCGCAGGCCTTTCGCGCGGGCCGTTCGGACGTAGTCGGAGTAGAGGTTTTCGAGCATGGACGAGCGGACGATGCGGGCCACGTAGGCGGCGCTGGAGACGGCGATGACGAGGGCGGGCCAGATGACGATCCGGAGGTTCTGGATCGGATTCTCCGTGAACTCTACGTAGTTGGTGGAGAGCGGCGTCATCTCCCACCAGATCGCTGGGAGGGTGAGAAGGAGGGTGCCGATCCAGAAGCCGGGAACGGAGATGCCGGCGATCGTGACGACGCGAAGAAGGTAGTCGATCCAGGTGCCCGCCTTGACCGCGGAGATGATGCCAGCGGGCACGCCGATCAACGTCGTCAGGAGGATGGAGAGGAGACCGAGTTCGATCGTGTTGCCGATGCGGTCGCCAATTTCGCCGCTGATAGAGCGATTCGTGCGGAGCGACTCTCCGAGGTCTCCCTGGAGAGCGTTGCCGAGCCAGCGGAAGTACTGGACGAAGAAGGGGTCGTCGAGGCCCAGTTCCGCCTGGAGATTAGCGATGGCGCCCGCCTGCTGTTCGGGGCTGACGAAGCCGAAGTTGGCGATGGCGGCATCGCCCGGCCGCAGGAAGAGCAGCCAGAAGAGCAGCATCGACATGCCGAGCAGCATGAAGGGGACGGCGAGGAGACGGCGGATGACGTACGCACGCATGGGCGCCCTCGGGCAGAACGCCGGGATGGGCGGGGCTGGGAGCCCCGCCCATTACCCGGAAGTCGAATGGTCAGGCCTTGATCCAGAGGTCCTGGGTGCGGAGGCCGAGGCCGAGGAGCCAATCGGATTCGACGAGGTTCTGGACGCGCTTGTTGTAGACGAGGTAGCTGTGGCCAGGGACCGGCATGTTGATCCCGGGCACCACGTTGTCGAGCGCGTACTTCTGGGCGGCGTTCAGCTTCTCCTTGCGGGCGGCGGCGTTGATCTCTTTGGACTGTTCGTCGATCAGGCGGCGAAGTTCCACGGCGCTCTTCTGCACTTCCGCGCTCCCAGAGCTTTCGAGCGCGAGCCCGTAGCTCCAGGAGACGCCGGCGAAGGCGCCGGGATCCATCATCGTGAAATTGTAGATCTCGGGGGTGTTGGTGAAGTTGTAGGGGACGACGAACAGTTCCCATTGCTTCTGGGGTTCGCGGGCACGCTGGACCCAGGTGACGGTGTCGTGAACGAGGACTTCGGTATCCACGCCGAGGTTCTGCTTGAGCTGGCTGGCGACGAACTCTCCCAGGGTGTTGCCACGCGGGTCCTGGTTGCATTCGATGCGGATCTTCGAGAGGGGCTTGCCGGCGGCCTCCCAAAGGCGTTTCGCTTCGGCGACATCGAACTTGCGAGCGGCTTTCAGGGTGTTCTGATCGAGCGCGAAGCCGCCGAGGCCGATGCCGACGGGTCCGTCGTACACGCCGTCGCCAGCGTAGAGCGTGGTGATCAGGGCCTGGTAGTTGATCGCGAGGGAGATTGCCTGGCGAGCGCGCAGATCGACGAACTTGGCGTTGTCGAAGGCGATGAAGCGCGCCTCCGTAGGCCCCACTTCCTTGGCGACGATGTTGGCCTTGTTCTTGT
>JANMTH010000610.1:0-1617 GCA_031390305.1 Thermoflexaceae bacterium | reverse complement strand
CCAGCATCGTCCCGAACTGCCAGATCACGATCATATTGAACGCCAGGTGCAGGATCCCCGCGTGCGTGAACCCCGAGGTCACCAGCCGGTACCATTCGCCGTCCGCCACGAATGGCCCGAACAGCCCGAGGTCCACCTGCCCGCTCGACCTCCCCGAGATACCCGTGCCTGGCGATTGCCCCAGCACCCACAGCGCCACCAGCACGTTGATCCCGATGATCGCCAGCGTCACCGCCGTCGCCGAACGGGACACCGCCGGCCGGATGCGCGCCTGCACCGCCGCCTGCGAACCGTTCGCCACACACTCGCGGCAGTGCGCCCCAACCGGCGCGTTCGTCAGGCATTCGCTACAGGCGTTCACGCCGCAGCGCGAACAGCTCCGGTAGGTCTCGCGGTCCGTGTGCCGGTAACACGTCTTCGGGGAGGTCGTCGCTTCGATACCCATAGCATACCGGCCCGAAGGTCTTCGGTCGGTCTGCCCCGCCAGGATTCGAAGCGCACCGCATACCGAATGACTCAGGTGGCCCCCTCGCCCAGCGCACTGGGAGAGGGGGTTGGGGGTGAGGGAGCGATTGCGGGCGACACCGCCAACCCACCCTCACCCCCTCTCCACGAAGTTTCGAGAAAGTCGCCGCGGACCCGTATCGTCCGCACTCGCTCGTCCGCTAGAGCCCAAACGTGGCGGAATCGTTCGGAACACGGCCGAATCCTTGACTTGAGGTGGAGCCTATGCTGATATTCGCCCCATAGGTCCTAGGACTCGCGTCCGTAGGGCCGACTGATGTGAAGCAGAGGATGTGGAGGAGGTTCGCGTGTGGAGCGTTACAGGAGCGGCCGGCAGCTCTACCCCACGGGGTAGCGGAGCCGGCACGGTGGCCCGCCAGTTCACGAAGCGGCGCCGTTTCACGCTAGCAAGCTCATTCAATGGCACTGGAGGGCTGCGTCGCGCGTACTCGCGTTACGTTCTTCCTTCAGTCGCCTCAGCCGCCGCCGGAATCCCGGTGGCCCAAGCGGAGAATCGATAATGAAAACGGAAGCCCAATTGCGAACCTCATTCGCCACCTTCTCGAAGGAGACGCGCCGCCGGACCAGTCCGGTTATTCGCGCCTCCGTCGGCTTTGTTGCCGCCCTCGGCCTCGTCTTGCCCGGCGCCCTCAACGGCGGCAGCACCCGGCCACTCGACCTTTCGGGCGCAAAGGCCGTAGCACAGGCGCCCATTGGCCAGGGCTTCACGATCCTCCCGGACGATCTGCGCTTTATCTTCAGGCAGATCCAGATCGCCGAAAACCACGCCGCCGGCAACCCGCTTCTCGGGCCAGGCCCCAACCAGGTGAACGGGGTGCAACAGGCCCTCGGCCTGCGCACCGTCGATGGCTCCTTTAACAACCTCCAGGTCGGGCAGAACGGCTTCGGCAAGGCCGACAACACCTTCCCCCGCCTGACGGCGCCAGTCTTCCGTCCCGGCGACCCCCTGTCGGTCGACCTCGACGGCCCCGGCCCGCTCGTCGTCGGCCAGGCGACTTCCTTCACGCAGACGAAGGGGTTCGTGGAGGACGCCGATCCCCGCATCATCAGCAACCTCATCGTCGATCAGACATCGACCAACCCGGCCGCCGT
>JANMTH010000418.1:0-2428 GCA_031390305.1 Thermoflexaceae bacterium | reverse complement strand
CGCCGAACGAAACGATCATCGGGCCGGACCCTTACAGCCCTTTCCAGGCCTCCAGGCGGCGCATGCCCTCTTCCAGGCGGTCGTCTGGCGTGGTGACGCTGAGGCGGATGTAGCCCTCGCCGTTCAGCCCGTAGCCGCGGCCGGGGGTGACGACGACGCCGATGTCTTCGATCAGGCGGGCGGCGTAGTCCGCGCTGGTCACGCCCTCCGGCAACTTCGCCCAGACGTAGAGCGAAGCCTTCGGAAGATCGACTTCGAGGCCGACCCGGCGCAGGACCTCGACGATGCGGTCGCGGCGGCGCTGGTAGATCGCGTTATGTTCGTCGATACAATCCTGCGGGCCGTAGACGGCTTCGATCGCCATCCGCTGGACCGCCTGGGGGATGCCGCTGTCGATGTTCGACTTCACGCGCATGAGGGCATCGACCATCTCGCGGTTGCCGACGACCATCCCGATCCGCCAGCCCGTCATGTTGTAGATCTTCGACCATGAGTTGAACTCGATGGCCACATCTTTCGCGCCCGGGACCTGGAAGATGGAGACGGGCTTGTAACCGTCGAAGGCAACATCGCAGTAGGGGTTGTCGTGGAGGATGGCGACGTCGTACTTCTTGGCGAAGGCCACGGCTTTCTCGAAGAAAGCGAGGTCGGCCACCGCGCCCGTCGGGTTGTTCGGGTAGTTCAGCCAGAGCACTTTGGCCTGGCGCGCGACATCCTCGGGGATGGCGTCGAGGTTCGGCTTCCAGCCGCTTTCACGCGTGCAATCGAGCTTGTAGCTGGTCCCCCCGGCGAACATCGTGCCCGTCTCGTAGACGGGGTAGCCAGGGTCCGGCATGAGGGCGATATCGCCGGGATCGATGAAGCAGAGGGAGATGTGGGCGATCCCCTCCTTCGAACCGATCAGCGGGAGCGTCTCCTTCATCGGCTCGAAGCGCGTCTCGAAGCGGCGGAAGTACCAGTCGCTGATCGCCTGGCCGAGTTCGGGTAACCCTTCCGACTCCGGGTAGCGATGGTTTGCCGGGTCGTCGGAGGCGCGGTGGAGGGCATCGAGGATGTGCGGCGGCGTCGGCAAGTCGGGGTCGCCGATGCCGAAGGTGACGATATCGACGCCGGCGGCGCGCTTGGCGGCGATCTTCTTCGAGATCTCGGCGAACAGGTAAGGAGGGAGCGCTTCAACGCGCTTCGCGAGCTTCATGGAGACTCCGGGGAGCCGTTGGCCGCTGGCCGCTTGGGCTGGCCCGGGCGCGAACGGGTAGTGGGGACGAGTCTAGCGGGATGAGGCGTTCGCGTCGAAAGCCTGGGTCAGGCCGCCGCCTCGTCGTTGGCGACGGGGTCGAGAGCGGCGAGCATATCCTCGACGCGGGTGAACTTGAGGCGGGGGCGGCCGATACGCTCCCCGGCGGCAAGTTCCAGGGCATCTATGCGCTGCCAGTCCGCGAAGGAGACGTAGGGGCGGCCGCGGGCCGCGAGCAGGGCGGGGAGGGCGGCCGCCGTGGCACGGGTGGGGGCGAAGACGCGGCCGGCGAGCGCGTCTTCGGCCATGGCCCGCACGGTCTCGATCGAGTCGGGCTTGTTGGTACCGATGACGCCGGAGGGACCGCGCTTTATCCAGCCGGCGACGTACTGGCCGGGGATGGGTTCGTCTGTGACGGGGTCGATGACGCGGCCGCTCTGGTTGACGATGACGCCCCAGCGTTCGTGGAACGGGATTCCCGGCAGTGGGACGCCGCGATAGCCGACGGAGCGGAAGACGAGGCTCGCGGGGAGGGTCTCGAAATCTTCCGTAGGCCTGGCGACCACGGTGCCCGTGGCGGTGCGTTCAAGGACGTTGCGAACGACCCGTACAGCCCGCACAGCGCCCTGGCCGTCATCGATCAATTCGGAAGGGGCGGCGAGGAAGCGGAGGTGGAGGCGGCGGGGCTGGCCCACGAGCGGGCGAGCGGCGTAGGCCTGGAGGAGTTCCAGCTTGCGGACGATGGTCTTGTCCACCGAGTCTTCGAGGCTGGCGCGGGTGGCGGAGTCGAGGGCGACCTCTTCCGGGCGGACGACGACATCGGCGCCCTGGAGGGTGCCGAGCTCTTTGAGCTCCGGCGTGGTGAAGGCGGCCTGGGCGGGTCCCCGGCGGCCGAGGAGGTAGACCTCGCGAATGCGGCTGCGGCTGAGGGCATCGACGGCGTGGGCGGCCATGTCGGAGGCGCGAAGCTCTTCGGCCGTCAGGCAGAGGATACGTGCGACGTCAATGGCGACATTACCCATACCAACGATGACGGCGCGCTCGCCGGAAAGATCGAAACCGCGGTCATCGTTGGTATGGGGAACGTCGCCATCGACGTCGCCCGTATCCTCTGCCTCACGGCCGAAGAGCTTCGCGCCTCCGACATGGCCGCCCACGCCGTCGATGCCCTCAGCCGCAGCCGCATTCGCGAGG
>JANMTH010000590.1:0-2215 GCA_031390305.1 Thermoflexaceae bacterium | reverse complement strand
TAAGTTCCGGCCCGACGACGCCCTGGAAGGTCGTCATCACCGTGCCCAGCCCCAGGCTCCGCGCCGCCAGCATCAGGTTCTGGACAGCCTGGTAGATCGAGCTCCCCGCCAGCAGCCCTTCGCGCGCTGGCGAGGCAACGTTGTGCAGACAGGGAATGATGAACACCGGCGCTGAATCCAGCCGCTGGAAGACGTTCGAAACGCCGCCCATCATCAACCGCGCCCCACGGTCCGGCGACTTCGCGCCCCCCTCCACCATCGTCCTCAGGCCCTCGTTCCCTTCGAACGCGGCCCGGAGCTTGCCGGCGATTCGGCGGCGCATCGCGTCGTCCTTCACGACAACGAATCCCCAGGGCTGGAGGTTGGTCCCGCTCGGCGCCTGCGTCGCCGCTTCGATGATCTTCCAGATCAGTTCATCCGGCACCGCGTCCGGCTTGAAGTAGCGGATCGCCCGCTGGGTGTACATCGCCTCCCAGAGGTCGTTCGTTCCTTCGCGTGTGCCTGGCATAGCTCTGCTCCGTTGGGGAAAGTTGGTCAGCCGGCCAACTCTACCAGAGCGAAGCCCGCGATGGCTCCTCCCTGGCCGCGCAAGCCATCCCACACTCACCCCGCTCGCTACCACGATCCGCTCACGCCCAACTCAGGTCATTTGCGCCCTTGCGCCTCTGCGTCCCGCCCTCGGGTGAGCTACTTCTCCGGCTCGTGCCACGGCATTCGCCCGGCCATATACACCTCGATCGGCCAACGCAGGTACGCCGTGGCGCCAGGCGTTGCGGCCGAGCCTGCGGGCGCTCCCGTTCGCGAGGTGGTTTCTGGCGCGCGCGGCGAAACGTCCTGAACGTCCCCGCCGCCGAGGCCGAAGACGATCGCTCCTATGCCAACGCCCGCTACCGCCGTCATCCCGGCCAACGCCGCCACTCCACGCGTGCGGCCTCCTTTCGGCGTTCCCGCCGACGGTTCGCATGGGATCGCTTCTCGCTCGCTCGCCGCGGGCTTCCGCTCCAGCCGCGCAATCCTCCCCTTCACCTCCGTGATCGACGCCCCGATGCGCACGGCGATCTCCGCATGCGGCACGCCTACCCTCAGGTAGCCCAGGATCTCCCGGTCGATGAACCCGAGTTCGGGTTGTGCGTCCTCCGGTTGTGCGCCGTCCATCTACCGGCTCACTATACGGCCGCTCCAGCTGGCCCGCGGCTACCCGCGCCCGAGTTGCCGCGCGCGGTCGCGGAGAGCGGCGTTTCTGGCGGTTTCGTCCCAATCCGGGCCCGTCCTGTGAACCGCCCCACACAAGAACCCCATGATTTACGAGCAGTTTACGAACCGCCGCTGTTGTTTCCCCGCCGAACGATCGATTCTGGAAGGGAGACCGCTGAGGAGCACTGGCGTGAACAAGCCGCCGGGCCTGAACTTCCTGTTTGCATCCACCGAAGGCGACGAGATGGGTTCGGTTGCGACCGCCCCCCTCGCCCGCCTCATGCGTCCCATGACGTTCGCCCTCTGGTGCGTGATCACCGCCGCCCAGGCGATCGCCATGATCACCACCGGAGAAGGCGTGAACCTCGTCGTCGTCTTCCTCTCCACCCTTATCTTCGGCGCCGTTCACATCCAGTTCTGGTACGAAGAGTCCGAACAGGGCCGCAAGCTCCACTACGCCATGGACCGTGTCCGCGGCAAGGTCTATGAAGACGACTCCACCGGCCTCCCGAACAGCCGTCACTTCGTCTTCGAGCTTCGCCGCCAGATGATGCGTTCCGTCCGCAACGGCCGCGGATTCTCCCTCATCCTCGCCGACATGAACAGCGCCGGCCGCCCCGATTTCGAACGCGCCTTCCCGATCATCGGCAAGACCATGCGTCGCGCCGCCGGCGATGGCGATTTCATCGCTCACCTCGAAGGCTCCGTCTTCGCCGCCGTCGTCCGGGATGAAGACGACCGTTCGGCCGCCGAAAAGGCCGTGGCCATGCACGCCGAACTGCGCGAACTCGCACCTTCGGACCGTAGCGGCGCCTTCGAGCCCGTCGTCTCGCTCACCGGCTATCAGGGTGAGCTAGAGGTTCGCGACTTCCTCCGCCGCGCCCAACGAGACCTTCTCGCGGCGCGCTCCCGTGGCCCGGCGGCCAGCGCCATAGCGCGCGGGCGTGCTCCCACCGCCACCCACGTCGCCTGATTCAGCGGGTTCCCACCACCGACGAAGCGCCCGGCCATATGCCGGGCG
>JANMTH010000511.1:0-5559 GCA_031390305.1 Thermoflexaceae bacterium | reverse complement strand
ACGACGACGCCAACGCCGACGGTGACGCCGAGCGCGACGCCGACCCCGTGCGTCCCCCGGATAACGGTGAATGTCGATTCGCCGCCGGGCGTGACCCTGATCAAGGGCGACCGGGCGTTCTTCGAGGTGCGGACGTCGTGTGGGACGGCATCGATCGATGTCGCGAACTCGGCGCCAGCATGGCTGAGCGCGAGCGCTATGGCGCCGAGTGTGACGTTCCCGGGCGCTGTCCGGGTGACGCTGTTGGCGAGCAACCCGGCGATCGACGGGGACTCTGCCGTCGTGGCCGTGCAGGGTCCGAACAACAGTGTGACGGTGAGCGTGGTGGTGGTGGCTCCGTGAGGGCGGAAGGGGAGAGCCGCCGCGATGGGGGGTGCGGAACGCGAAACGAGGGTTCGGGGCGTAGGCGCCCCCGATGGGTGGGGTGTGGGACGAGGGTTCGGGCGTAGGCGCCCCCGGTGGGGCGCGGCTACGGCGTTTGGCCGAGGGTCGTACGGTGGGGTACACTCCGGCTCCGGCGGGCCCGATTCACCGGCCAGACGAAGCTCCCTCGGAGGTAGTGGTATGCCCAAGTTTCCAACGGTTGACTGGTTCCAGGCGGCGGCGGATCTGTTGAACAGGTCGGACAGCTTCAAGCGGCTCGGCACCTGCGACGCGGAAGTTGGAATCCAAGTGGATGACCAGTACTTCGAGGTGGACTTCGAAGCTTTCGAGGTGAAGGGCGTGAAGAAGATCGACGCGGTCCGGTCGGCGGACCTGGACTTCACGCTGGTGCAGCCGTTGGAGGCCTGGAAGGCGATGCTTGCGGACATCCGGGAGAACGGCCGGGCGACGCACGATTTCACGCTCAATTCGCTCGACTTGAAGAGCGACACGGAGCTGGCGCGGGGCAAGGACTACCACCGGCGGGACGCCTTCTACCGGTTCAATCAGACGTTCCAGGAGTATTTCGACAACACGGCGAAGCTGGAAACGACGTTCTGATTCTGGATTGAACGGCCGGACGATCAAGTTCGGTGGCCGTGGTTGAAACGCAAAGATGCAAAGAACGCCAAGACGAGAAGAGGGATTTTCCCCATCGTTCATGGCCTCTTCGTCTGATTTGGATTGGTGATTTTGGATTGACCGGCGGCGCGCCGGTCAGGTGATGTGCGGGTGGAGCGTGATGGTGGCCGCAGTTGAAACGCAAAGGCGCAAAGAACGCGAAGAGAAGGGGAGGGAATCTTCCATCGTCCATGGCGCTCTTCGTCTGATTTCGGACTGGTGATTTTGGATAGACCGGCGGCGCGCCGGTCAGGTGATGTGGGGGTGGAGCGTGATGATGGCGTTGGCGAGTTCGGCGCCGACCTCTTGCGCGAGATCGGGGGTGAGGCGGGTGAAGCGCCAGGTGCGGTGAAGGCGCCGCCAGGAGGCGGTCCACTCTTCGAGTTCCCAAGCCTCGCCGAGGGCGGCCCGCAACGAGGGGGCGTGAGCGGCGATCCGGGCGGCGCCGACATCGTTCGCTTCGACGGGCCCTTCAAAATGGAGACCGAGTTCGATGACCTGGCGGCTGGGCTGGGGCTGAAGTTCGAAGTGGACGGCGGGATCGCCGTAGTGGAGCTGGAGGATCGTCCACATGACGCGCCGCTCGGGACGGGCGAAGCCGGCGGGGAGGAGGGCCATGGCGTGGTCCTCGGCGAAGAAGAGGAACTCCCTGGCCTTCATGCTTACGGCGGCGGTACGAGCCATTGAGGGCAGTGTAGCGCTGAATGCGGCGACGGCCGATGGCGGGCGAATCGCCCGGGGGCGCCGAGGAGCCGGAGGGGCCTGGGCAGAGGGGAGCGGCGTGTTCACGGGCCAGGCGTACACTGGACGAGGCGACCGGAGATTCCGGGAAAGCGGGCAGGATGCTGAGACGAACGAAGATCGTGGCGACACTGGGGCCGGCTTCGCGGTCGGATGACGTGATCGCGCGAATGATCCGGGCGGGGATGGATGTCGTCCGCCTGAACACGAGCCACGACGCCCTGGCCAGCCACGTAGAGGCGCTG
The DNA here is from genome assembly GCA_031390305.1 of Thermoflexaceae bacterium. Lineage (GTDB taxonomy): Bacteria > Chloroflexota > Dehalococcoidia > Tepidiformales > Tepidiformaceae > JANMTH01. The sequence goes on along the minus strand of JANMTH010000511.1, from coordinate 3,529 downwards.
GAACAGGTACGCCGGGTGGCCGCGGCGGAAGGGAAGCACGTTGGCGTCTTGATGGACCTTGGGGGGCCGAAGCTGCGGACAGCGCCAAGCGCCAACGGAGACGCGGTGGAACTGATGGCTGGGGCGGCGGTTATGGTAACGGCGGAGCCTGGCGCGACGACTGCCGAGGTGGTGCGCGTGCCGTATCCGCACCTCGTCACGGATGTGCATTCAGGCGACCAGGTATTGCTGGATGACGGCAACCTGGAGCTGGTGGTAGAGGGTGCGCGGGGCAACGCGCTGGCCTGCCGGGTGGTGACGGGTGGCGTGCTCGCTTCGCGCAAAGGGGTGAGCTTCCCAAGGTCGCGGCTCCAGCTTTCGGCGTTGACGCCGCGCGATATCGAGGCGATCGCGGCCGGTGTCGATGCCGGGGCGGACTACTTCGGGCTGAGCTTCGTGGGGAGCGCGGCGGACGTGGAGCGGGCACGCGCGGCGATTCACGCGCGCGGGGCCGATGTGCCGATCATCGCGAAGATCGAGCGTGGGCAGGCGGTCCAGGAGCTCGACGCTATCCTGGCGGTCTCGGACGGGGCGATGGTCGCGCGCGGGGATCTCGGCGTGGAGCTGCCGCTCGAGGATGTCCCGATCCAGCAGCGGCGAATCATCGCTTCGGCGGGCCGGCACATGATCCCGGTGATCACGGCGACGCAGATGCTGGAATCGATGATCGACTCGCCGCGGCCGACGCGGGCGGAGAGCAGCGATGTCGCGAACGCCGTCTGGGACCTTTCCGACGCGTTGATGTTGAGCGCGGAGACGGCCGTCGGGAAGTATCCGGTGGAGGCGGTCGCGGTGATGGACCGGATCATCCGGAGAGCGGAGGGTGCGGCGGCGCCAGATATCGACGAGATCACGCATCCGGCGACGGACGACCACTCGCACGTGGTGGCGCTGGCGGTGCGGCGAATCGTCGAATCTGACGCGAACATCCGGGGGATCGTTTCGTTTACGAGGAGCGGCTACACGGCGCTGCTGCTGAGCAAGGTCCACCCGGCGGTGCCTGTCTATGGCTTTTCGCCGAACGAGAGCGTGTGCCGGCGGCTCTCCCTTGCGCGAGGCGTGACGCCGGTGCTGGCGCCACTGGTGACGACTTCGGACGACATGCTGCGGATGGTGGATGGGATGCTGATGGAGGGCGGACATGTGGCACTGGGTGAAGAGGTGGTGGTAGTGGCGAGCATGCCAGTGCATGCCGACGGGACGACGAACTTCCTGAAGCTGCACCGCGTGGGCGAATCGCGGTCGTACTGATGGAGGCCGGCCGGCCGGTAGTGGTGGCCGAGGCGAGGGACGTGGTAGAGGCGCAGATCTGGATCGACGCGCTGCGTGACGCGGGGATCCCGGCTACGACGTTCGAACGGGGCGTGGGTGCGGCGTTGGGTGGCGCGATGACGGCGGGCTGGGCGCGGTACCCGGTGCTCGTGCCCCAGGGGGAGATGGCGGCCGCCCGGAACGTGGTCGCGGAGCTCGGTGGGGCGGCGTTCCTTGCGCCGGTAGCCGATCTGGCGGCGGCACGGCGGAAGCAATCGCGGGCGCTGCTGACGGTCGGGTGGATCGTGGCGGTGATCGTGGTGCTGGCGGTGGTGAGCAGGCTGGTTGCCGGTTAAGTAGCCTGGCGGCGGGCGTGACGGCCCTGTTTGGCATGCTTTCAGTATGCAAGCGTGGCGGGCGCTCCGCGAACCGCGCTCCTGGGGGAGCCAGGGGTGGCGGCCCTGACCCCCGACCCTCTCCCGACTCCTGCGTCGCGGGCTAGCAGGGTGCTGAGAAAGGGTACGATTGGGGACGAAGTCGACAATAACGCATTGCTCAGGGTAATTTCCTGAGTCTAGCCTTCGGGACGAAGGATATGACGCCTGAGTTTTTCATCACCCTGCTAGTACTCACTTGAGTAAGTTGGCGCGTTGCCGGGCGTGGTTCCCTCACCCCCCAACCCCTCTCCCAGTGCGCTGGGCGAGGGGAGTGGCACGGCGCTCGATCATCGCGGACTTTCTCCAGTTAGTGCTACAGCGTGTTCCTGGCGGCGGTCTGAATTCCGGCGGCGGATTCGGCGGCGTGTTGTTCACGCGTCTTCGCGAGGTCCCACATGGGGACGGCGCCGGCGAGATCGGTAATCTCGGCCCAGTTCGCTTCGAACCAGTCGGCGTCGGGTGCGGCCGTCGTGGGCACGGTCAGGCCGGGGCTCTTGACGAAGGAGCAGCGGTTAAAGTCGCCGCCGCCGGCTTCGATGATGATCCCGCTTTCGGTGCATTGGGGTGAGGCGAGGTAGGTGACGGCCGGAGCGACGAGCTCGGGGCGGGTGGCGGCGAGGCGTTCGGGGGGCATGAGGTTCATCGTCATCCTTGTGGCGGCGATGGGGGCGATGATGTTGACGTTGACGTTGTACTTGGCGCCTTCGAGCTTGGCGACGTTCATGAGGCCGACCATTCCGGCCTTGGCGGCGCCGTAGTTGGACTGGCCGAAGTTGCCGTAGAGGCCGGCCGAAGAGGTGGCCAGGACGACGCGGCCGTAGGCCTGCTGGCGGAAGACGGGCCAGGCGTGATGCATGAGTTCGTAGCAGCCCTTGAGGTGGGTGCGAAGGACGGCTTCCCAATCGCCTTCGTTGAGGTTGTGGAGGGCGGCGTCGCGGAGCATGCCGGCGTTGCAGACGAGAATGTCGAGCCTGCCCCAGGTATCGACGGCGAGCTTGACGGCGGCGTAAGCGCCGTCATCGGCGGCGATATCGGTGTACGAGGCGACGGCCTCTCCGCCCGCGGCCTTGATTTCGGCGGAGACCTCGTCGGCGGGGGCGCTGTCCGCGCCGCGGCCGTTGAGGTCGCAGCCGTTGTCGGCGACGACGACCTTGGCGCCGTGGCGGGCGAGGTCGATGGCGTAGGCGCGGCCGAGGCCACGCCCTCCGCCGGAAACGATGGCGACCTGTCCCGTGAGAGAAACGGTCATGCTGGCACTCCTTCGCCTTGCTGGCCGGGGGCGGGTGGCAGCACGTGGGCTGACCGGCGGGCCTCGGGCGGGGGGAGTGTAGCCGTTACGGGCGCCCGCGAACAGGGCCACGGGAGAACGATGGGTGGGGCGGGCGACATGAGCGGCCCGTGGCCCCTGTGGGCCACGACTACCGGGGTTCGGGACAAGGCGAACGCCCCGGGCCGAAAGGTCCGGGGCGTGCGGTGGGTGTTCGGCGGACTTGCGCGCTTAGTTGAGCGTGAAGCCGGTGATGTCGTTGCCCGTGATGCCAGAGGCGTTGCCGATGAAGGATCGCACTTGCAAGGTGCAGGTGGTGGTGGGGCCGGTCGCAGAGCAGGTGGCGGTGATGATGTCGTTCCTCAGGCCCGTCACGGTCGGCGCGATCGTGCCGGACGCGTTGACAGTGTAGTTGCCGCGAGTGGAGAACGAGATCTGGGTGCTGGTGCCAACGGTAACGATGAAGAAGGCGTCGATGTCCTCGCCGCCGCCGGCCGTGAGGCCGATGTCGTCGCCATCGAAGAAGATGGAGACG
>JANMTH010000508.1:0-1879 GCA_031390305.1 Thermoflexaceae bacterium | reverse complement strand
ACCGCCGGCGGCCGGCGCTGGGCTAACCGCCTCAGCGGAGGAACTCGATCTGGCAGATGCGCGTGAGCTTCTCCATCTCCCCGCGGTCCGTCGTGAGGAGCACCGCGCCAGTCGTCGCGGCGTGAGCCACGGCGATCGTGTCGGCGAGCGAAACGGGCGCGAAGTTGGCCTTGATTTCGGCCGCCATCGCCGCCATCGGCTCACTGATTTCCCGGTCGATTTCGAGCGCCCAATCGGCGATGAGCAGATTGACTTCGGCTAGCGCCTCCCGTCCACGCCGCAGGTAGTGATACCGGACCTCGATCAAGTTCACGATGTGAATGCGGATGACGTTCGCCGGGTTGGCGACCACCTCCGCGACGCGGCCAGCACCAGCTTCGCCCTTGAGCCAGCAGATCACGGCGCCCGCGTCCAGGCTGAAGTTCACCATCCCCGGCGCTCTTCGTGTTCTCGCTCTACCTCGTGGCGCTCTTTCAGGGAATCGCCCACGGAACCGTCGACATGCGACAGGGCACCCACAGCCGCGAACGCCTTTCGCCTCCGCTCGGCGTTATCCACAGCGCTGGCCTCCGCCGCCACCTCCACCGTGATATCGGCCGGCCCACAGGGCAGATCCTCGGGCAGCTCGATGACCAGGCGGTGGTCTTCGCCGATCGTGGCGCGCGTCCTGAAAACGGTCATGGCGTCCTCCTCCTCAGAGCATATCAGCCGTGGCCGCCGCTCAGAGGCTGCCGACCCGATCTCGGAGGCCCTCGATCTTCGTCCGCGTCTCGGCGAGGGTCGCCTCCATGCCCGCGATCACGTTCGCCGGCGCTTTCGCACGGAACGTCTCGTTGGCCAGCTGTTTTGTCAGCCGCTCGGCGTGGGCGGCGGCCTCCGCCAGCTCCTTTTCGAGCCGGGCCCGCTCCACGGCGGCGTCAACCTGGGGGAGGGCCACGGCGACATCCGTGTCCGCGATGCGGGCGAAGGCGTACTCGCCGGGCGGGAACGCCTCTCCGGCGGCCAGGAATGAGGGCTCCGCCCGTGAGGTGAAGGCGGTCGCCGCCCGCGTGCTCGCCAGCGCGGCCGCGAACTCCGCCGCCCGGAGGTAGACCGCCGGCTTGAAGCTCATCTCCAGCTTCTTCTCCGCGCGAACGTTCCGGATCGCCCGGTTCACCTCGATCACGTGCTCCATCTCGGCCTCGGCACGGGCGTCCTTCCAGTTGTTCCCGCTCTTCGGGAACCAGGCGCCGATCAGCGCCGGCGGCATGTCGCCATCGATGTGCTGGCGGAGCGACTGCCAGAGCTCTTCGGTCACGAACGGCATGAACGGATGGAGCATGCGCAGGCCGTGGTCCAGGACGTGGGCGAGCACCCGCAGCGGCCGCTCGTCGCCATCGTTCAGGCGTGGCTTCACGAATTCGATGTACCAGTCGCAGAGTTCGTTCCAGAGGAACTCCTGGACGCTCCGCGCGCACTCGCCCGGCTGATAGTCGCGAAACAGCCGATCGACGTCGAGTTCGAGCTGCTCCAGCCGCGAGAGGATCCAGCGGTCCTCCAGGGCGTACGTTTCGCGGTCCAGCGGGTGCGGGCGTTTCACTTCGCGACCATCGAGTTTCATGAGCACGAAGCGAGCCGTGTTCCAGAGCTTGTTCGCGAAGTTCCGCGCCGTTGTCAGCCGCTCGTCGCTGTACTTCTGGTCCGCGCCCATGGCCGCGCCCGTGAGCACCGCGAGGCGGAAGGCGTCGGCGCCGTACTTCTCCGCCACCACGAGCGGGTCGACGACGTTGCCGCGCGACTTCGTCATCTTTTCGCCGTTGGCATCGCGGATGAGGCCGTGAAACAGGACCGTACGGAACGGGACCGACTCCTCGGGCCCGCGCTCTCGCATGTTGTAGAG
>JANMTH010000503.1:0-5607 GCA_031390305.1 Thermoflexaceae bacterium | reverse complement strand
CTGCGCCAGGCGTTCGTCGAAAACCTCGTGCGCGCCAGCCTCGATGGTCAGGACGCGGTCCTCTTCCCGAAGGCCCGGGCGGAGGAGATGGGGAAGGGCCTGGGCCTGCTCAACGCCGTGAACGCCCCTGAGGCGTCGGTTATCGACTCCGCCGAGGCAACCTACCGGCTGTACCGCCTGGCCCTCGCGATTCCCAACACGCGGGAAGACGGCGAAGAGGGCGAATGGGAGAGCGTCGAGCCCCAGGAGGGCGGGCAGCAGATGCCGATGGACGGTGGCGGCGAGAGCGGTGGCGAAGGCGGTGAGATGCAGATGGGCGATGTCGGCGAGGGCGAGGAGGAGTACCGCAGCCCCGACGATGTGGACTTCCGTGGCGACTTCAAGCCGGAACTCGTCCAGCTACTGATGAAGCTTCGCCAGGATGCGAAGGGCGGAGACGCTGGCCAGCAGTCGCCCATCCCGCTGACGCCCGAACAGCTGGCCGAACTCCTTGAGAAGAGCGCCGAAATCGACCTGGACGCCCTGATGGAGGGCGACCTCGATAGCACGACCGGGCAGTTCCTTTCGAACCTGATGAAGGAAGCGGGAACGCCCGCCGGCGAGAAGAAGAACGACAAGGGCGACCCGACCGGGGACGACAGCTCGGGCGAAGGCGAGGACGAGCAGGCGCTGGCGCCCGTCGTCACGGTCTATTACTACGACGAGTGGGATTTCCGCGCCCAGGACTACAAGCCGCGTTGGTGCGCCGTGAAGGAGTCGAAGCTCGAACAGGGCGACGAGAACTTCTACGAGAACACGCTGCGCGAGCACGCCGGGCTCGTTGCCCAGACGCGAAAGCAGTTCGAGCTGATGAAGCCCGAGCTCTTCCGCAAGATAAAGCGCCTCCCGGAGGGCGAGGACTTCGACCTCGACGCGGCGATCGAGTGGATGATCGAGCGTAAGGCCGGGGGTTCACCGAACGAGAAGATCTACTGGCGCCGGAACAAGATCGAACGCGATGTCGCGGTCGCCTTTCTCATCGACATGTCGGCCTCGACCGATGAGGAGATCAACAAGCGCGAGAAGAAGTACGACGACGACGATTACGACGACGACCCGCGCAAGTACCTGAGCTGGTGGGTTTCGAAGCGGCGCCAGGAGCTGACCAGCCCGCCCAAGCGGATCATCGACCTCGAGAAGGAGTCGACCGTCCTCTTGATGACGGCGCTGGAGACGATCGGCGACCAGTACGGCATCTACGGCTTCAGCGGCTACGGGCGGGACAACGTCGAGTTCTTCGTGATCAAGGACTTCGACGAGCAGCTGGATGGGCCGATCAAGAAACGGCTGGACAAGATCACGCCGATCCGGTCGACGCGCATGGGCCCGGCGATCCGCCACTGCACGCACAAGCTGAAGCTGACCGACGCGAAAGTGAAGATCCTCGTCCTCCTGAGCGACGGCCGCCCCCAGGACCACGGCTACGGGCGCGACCGCACGGAGAAGGAGTACGCCATCCACGACACCAAGCAGGCCCTGAACGAGGCGAAGCGCGAGGGCATCACGCCCTTCGCCCTGACCGTCGATCGCGCCGGTCACGACTACCTGAAGACGATGTGCGAAGACATGGGCTACGAAGTCGTGGCCGACATCGAGGCGCTCCCAAGCCGGCTGCCGGCCCTCTACCGGCGGCTCACGGAGTAAGAGGCAGTGGTCTGGTTGGCGTGCCCGTACCTTGGGCCGGACGTGGAGTTGACAGCCGAACGCGAGCGACACGTTCGTCGGCGGCACCCGAATGTGTCGCTCGCTGACATCGCGGACGCGCTTGCAACGCCCGACCTGGTGGTGCGGCGCCCGTGGCTTCCGGACGAAACGCTACTCGTCAACGAAATTGACGATCGGACGGGCGCGACGCACATTGTTATCGTGGTGCTCAGAGACGAATCTCGAAGCGAAGACACGCCCCGACACTGGGTGATGACCGCCTACCTGGAGGATGGCGTGCCTTGGGGGATTGTAGAATGGCAACGAAGCTAACGATCGAGTACGACTCCGTCGGCGATATCCTCTACTTGGACCTTCTGGAGCCCTCGGACCTTCAGGTGCTGATAGAGGTGAGCCCTGGAGCGATGCTGCGCAAGAACACGCTTACGGGAGCGGTTGAAGGGATCGAGCTCGCCGGGCTTACGCGCCGGGTTGGTGCGCCTGGAGCCATCGAGGTCCCGGTTCAGGTAGACCTTGAGATGTTGCCGCCCGTAAGCGGATGACGGCTCTTCGCGGGTCCTCCGGGAACGTCACACGACTGAGGCTGTACGATCGTCGGAACGTGTGCAGGAACGCCACTGGGTGGTGACGGCATAGCATTGCGCGGCGCTTGCCGCGTTGGAGGGTGCAATGGCGGCGCGGTTGACCCTGTCGTACGACAAGGAGGGAGACATCCTCCACATCGCAATGGTGCCCGAACAGTCTACGGAGCCGTTCGACTTTCTCGAGGGCGACCTGGTGGCGCGATACGACCGGCGAACTCGTATCGTCGAGCACCTCGACATCCTGGGGTTCGCGGCGCGCTTCAAGACGCTGGACGACACGGTAGATCTCCCGATCGAGGGCTCCCTGCGGCTGCTTCCCGAGGCCATTCCTTGCGACTGACGCTCCTCAGGCGCGGATCGGGTTAGCAAGGGAGTGAGCGCGGTGCCGCGTCACCTCACGAACAAAGGCCGCCCAGCCTGGGCGGCCTTCGCGGTAGTGAGCTGGCGAGGCAATCGAACGGTTCAGGCGGCGAGGGTGGCGGGAGCGGCGCGGGCGATGATTCGGCGCTCGAGCATGTAGCCGAAGCCGCGGACGTTGACGATGTAGCTCGGCTCCGAGGGTTCGGCCTCTACTTTGCGGCGAATGCGGCGGATATAGACCTTCACGATCTCCTGGGCTTCACGCTCGGAGTAGGTGTAGTCCTGGACGGCCCGGAGGATCTCGACGGGGCTGACAACCTTGCCGGCGTTCTTCGCGAGGTAGGCGAGGATCTTGAACTCTGTTGGCGTAAGCGGGATGAGCTCCTCGCCGCGCGTAGCCTGGCAGCGGTTGAAGTCCATGGAGAGGTCTCGGACGGTGATGAGGGTGGGCGCGTTCGATTCGACGGGCTCGGGCGCCGGGCCAGCGTTGCGGCGGGCGAACGCGGTGAGCTGCGCTCCGAGAAGCTCGGGGCCATCCGTATCGCGCAGGCAAACGTCGGCGCCAGCTTCGAGGGCCGCCCCCAGACCGTTTGTGTGCGGGCCGGGGGCGAGGACGAGGAGGGCGGCCGTCGAGGTGCGGGCGATATTGCGGATGAGGGCGAGGTCCGTCTCGTGGCGCGGGTCCACGGCGAGGACGACGAGGTCGGGGTCGAACTGGGCGAGGAGACGGTCCGTCTCACGGTCGTGCGGGCGTTCGGTGGTCGTGAATCCGTGCCGGGCCAGGGCCGGCAGAAGGTCGGCGGACCGGTAGTCGCGTGTGTGGGTAACGAACGCGACGGCACTTCGGAACCGTTCTTCGAGTCGGTCTGCCATGGTTACATCTCCCCTTTTGCTCGCCGGGGGTTTCCCCTCCGGAGCGCCCATCGGCCACCGCCACCGTCACCCCGGCTCACCGGCGTGGCAGGGATCGCGCGGTTGGTCACAGGTGGATCTTCGGCAGAGAAGCCCTGAGGCGTAGGGTTACAGACTGGTGAACGGCGGCCATCAGCTTCACGGGCGGCGCCGGGGCGCCAAAACGGCCGCCCGATAGGCCGGACGGCCGCTGGAAGAGTAGGGACGGTGGGGTGGCGATTTCAGGCGGCGTTCTTGAGCAGGGAGCGGCGTAGGCGCTTCACGGCCTGGCCGTGGAGCTGGCTCACGCGCGTCTCGGAGACCGAGAGGACGTTGGCGATGTCGCGCATGGTCAACTTATCGACATAATAAAGGGAGACCACGAGCCGTTCACGGTCGGGGAGGCCCTGGACGGCCTGGACGAGGTCTTTGTAGAGCTCCCGCTCGTCGAAGCCGCGGGTAAAGTCGATGTCGTCGTCCGCCGTAGGCATTTCAGCCGCCGGGAATGAGTCGCCGGAATCGTCCCGTTCGAGCATGCGGTCGAGCGAGACGGTGACCCAGCGGGAGTTGGAGGAGGCGTCGCGGTAGCGATCGAGGGAGATACCGAGATGGCCAGCGGCCTCTCGCTCGGTCGGCGAGCGGCCGAGGAGGGTCTCCAGTTCGCCTTGAGCGCGTTGGACCTCGCGGGCCTTCTGGCGCATCGTCCGGCTGAGGCGGTCCATCCGCCGGAAGGCGTCGATCATCGAGCCTCGGATGCGGCGAACGGCGTAGGCGTGGAAGTTCGTGCCCTTTGCCGGGTCGTAGCGGCGGACGGCTTCGACGAGGCCGCAAGTGCCGTAGCCGACGGCGTCTTCGAACTCCAGCAGGCCCGGGATCTCGAGGGGGAGCGAACGCGCCACCCGCCGGACGAGGGGGGCGTACTGCATCACCAGGCGTTGCTGTTCTTCGAGGGTGAGGCGCGTGCTCGGCGGCGGCTGGCCGCCGTCATCGGTCGTTTCCTCGAGCGCTTCGCCTTCGATCGCGTCGTCGTCGTGTTCCATGATCATCACTGTTCCCATCCCAACGTCCCCCAGATCGCTACCGGGCGGACAACCTGTGTGAGGGTTGTCGATCGCCTGCTTCGATTGTTCAGAGTGGCTCCGTGACAGAGCAACGGCGCAACGGTGACGATCGGGAGAGGAATCGGTGGACAGGGTGGGAGGCGCGAGCGAAAGGACGACCGCTGGGAGGCGGGCGCAGCCTCGGTCTTGCACATAACTGATATAGTGCGAAGTTCACCAGTTATCGACGGAGGTTCGCTTCCGGGCTTCGAAACACCCGCCAGGTTGCGCCAGGGGCACAACCTTCCTATAAGACGAGCAATGCTCGCTAACGCAATCGTCATCGCCGAACGCGGCGGACCCATCAGCCTGCTCACCGCCATGACGGACGGTGGCTGGGCAAGGAGCCTCGTCGCCGCCAAGGGCCAGTGGCCGACGGCGAATCCGCGGCGGCCGATCCTCGCGCACTCCGTCGTCGGCCCCGGGAGCGGTGGCGTGTCGAGCGTTATCGCCCTCACGCGGGGCGATGGCTCGCCGCACGGGCTCGCCCACACCACGCTGCCTGGTGTAGCGCCGGTGATCGCGCCGCGCATCCCGCACTACTTGAACTGGTCCCGGGTGGGCGCGACCCTGTTTTTCGTCGCGCCAGCGCCGGGTGGGCTGGCACTCTACCTGAGCGACGCCGATGGGGCCTACAGCTCGGACCAGGTGGCCGAGGGAGCGCCGGTCTTCTCCGCCTGGAACAGCGCTGGCACGCAGCTCGCCGTCCACCTGGGAGACGAGGTATTCATCCACGACGTACGGACGAGGCAGCGCACGGACGTATCGAGCCGCGCCCTGGGCTTCCGGACGCCGGCCTGGGTGGGGAGCCGCGTGTACTACGGTGAACCTGGCGAGAGCGGCGTCTTCAACCGGCTCTGGCTGGTGGATGGCGATGGAGATGGCGCGCGGAGCCTCATCCACCGGGGGCCGTTCGTTTCCTACTTCTGGGACCCGACGGGCGCCAGCGTCGCGCTCATCGTGCCGAC
>JANMTH010000467.1:0-5012 GCA_031390305.1 Thermoflexaceae bacterium | reverse complement strand
GCGCCAGGAGACCGCCGACGAGCAGCCAGGCGTCACGGAACGGCATCGCTCAGCCTCCGCTTCGAGCGGCCGCAGGCGCTCCGCTCCGCGCGCTCATTCGACCGGGACCGGGACGCGGGCGATCACGTCGGCCAGGATCTGGTCGGCGTCGCGGCCACGCAGCCGCGCCTGCGTCGAGAGGATCAGGCGGTGGGGCAGGACGTAGGCGGCCATCGTCTTCACGTCGTCTGGTAGGACGTAATCGCGGCCAGACACGGCCGCCAGGGCACGGGAGGCGCGGAACAGCGCGAGGCTCGCGCGCGGGCTACCCCCCAGCTCGAACGAGGCATCCGCCCGTGTCTCCCGCACCAGGCGGACGGCGTAGCGGCGCACCGCCGGCTCCACATGGAGCCGCCCGAGCGCCGCGATCAGGCGGACCAGCTCCTCGGCCTCGACCACGGGCGTCAGGTCATCGAGCGGGTTTCGCGCCTCGAACCGCGAGAGGATCTCGTCCTCCCCGTCCTCATCGGGGTAGCCGATCTTCAGGCGCAGGAGGAAGCGGTCGAGCTGCGCTTCCGGGAGCGAGAGACACGGGCCGATGCCTCGTTCGAGCTGGGGGGTAGCCCGCGCGCCAGCCTCGCGCTCTTCCGCGCCTCCCGTGCCCTGGCGGCCGTCTCTGGCCGCGATTACGTCCTTCCAGACGACGTGAAGACGATGGCCGCCTACGTCCTGCCCCACCGCCTGATCCTCTCCACGCAGGCGCGGCTGCGTGGCCGCGACGCCGACCAGATCCTGGCCGACGTGATCGCCCGCGTCCCGGTCCCGGTCGAATGAGCGCGCGGAGCGGATCGCCCGCGGCCGCTCGAATCGGAGGCTGACCGATGCCCTTCCGTGACGCCTGGCTGCTGGTCGGCGGTCTCCTGGCGCTCATTGGGTTCGCGGTTTCGGAGCCGATCATCACGGCGATAGGGTTCGTGATCATCGTCGTCGGCGGGGTGAGCCGGTACTGGAGCCGGAACATCTTCAAACGGGTCTCACTGATCACGACGACGAGCGAGACGCGCGCCTTCATCGATGAGCCGATCACGTTGCACGTGGATATGGCGAACCGCAAAGTGCTCCCCCTGCCGTGGTACGAATGGCGGCTGGGGCTTTCGGATTCGATCCGCGTGAAGGCCGAACCGCTCTCGTCGGCGGTGGTGCCAGGGCTGAGCTGGCTGACGCGCAAGGGCTCGATGCGCTGGTACGAACAGCGCCGCTGGACGTTCGAGATCTCGTCGGGCGAACGCGGCTACCTTCAGCTTGGCCCGTCGATTCTTCGCTCGGCCGACCTTTTCGGCGTTTTTCCGATGCGCAAGGAAGACGACACCCTTGGCCACGTGACTGTCTATCCGCGCGTCTTCACGCTCGAAGAGATGGGCCTGCCTTCGGAACGGCCGTTCGGTGAGCGGCGCGGCGGGAGCAGGGTGTTCGAAGACCCGCTGCGCATCGCCGGGCTGCGTGAGTACCGGCCGGGAGACCCAATGCGGCGCATCGACTGGAAGGCGACGGCCCGCAGCGGCGACCTCACTTCCCGCGTCTACGAACCTTCGGCGACGCAGCAGCTCTACATCTGCCTGAACATCGACACGATGGAGCACGCCTGGGAAGGCTACCTGAAGGACGAGCTGGAACGGGCGGTCTCGGTCGCGGCGTCAGTGGCCGTTTGGGCGGCGGGCGCGCGCTACGCGGTCGGCATCCTGGCGAACGGCGCCTACCCTGACGCTGACCGACCGATCCGCCTTCCGCCATCGCGTTCTCGCGACCAGATCACGCGGATCCTGGATGCGATGGCGGTGATCCAGCCGCTGACGATGGGCGACCTTGCGGGGACGATGCTGCGGGAGAGCAACCGCATTCCGACCGGATCGACGATCGTCGTGATCGCCTCGCTGATCCCCGACCCGTTGGCTGGCGTGCTGGTGCGTCTCCACGAAGAAGGGCACAAGGTCTTCGTGCTCGCGACCTCGGAACGAGCGTTGGCCAACCTTCCGCGGGGCATCCCGGTGCAGACCGTTGGCCGCGGGTTCGACCACGCCGGGGCGCCGCTGTGATCGCGCGCGTGGCGGCAATCACGGCGATCAGCAGCGAGGCCCTCGCCCTCTACGTGGTCGCCGAATTTTTCGCGGCTGGCTATGCCGAGGGCGACCGGCACGCGGTCCACGCTATCGCCTTCGTCTTCGTGGCCCTGGTCGGGTTCGGTCTGCCCCGCCTCGTGACTTCGCTCGACCTCGCCCCGCGTGTCGCGGGAACGGTCACGGCGGTGGCCGCCTATGTGGTTATCTACGGGGCGCTGCGCGTGTCCGTCTCGGGTGACATCGCGATCTGGAACCTCACGTGGATCGCTGACTTCCTGCGGAACGCGGGAGACGCGCTGCAGGGGGCGGCGCCCGCGATCGTCGGCGCTATCCTCCTGATTGGGTTGTGGGCGCGGTCCGCTGTCCGTTCGGCGAACGAAGTGGAGCTCGAAGGGACGGCGCGGTCCGTGAGCGCACCACTAATCCTCGTCACGGTGATCATTATTATCAGCGCCTACACCGATCGGACTGGTGAGATCGGCCGTGCTGGCGCCCTCTACTACGGGGTCACTTTGATCGCGCTGGCGTGCTCTCAGCTGGCCCTCAGCGGCGCCACCTTCGGCGAACTGCGGGCGGGGGGCACGACGGCGCTGCTCGTCGGCGGCACCCTGGCGGTGACCGTGCTGGGAGCGTTCGTCTTCTGGATCGTCTTCGGGATCGTTGGGCCGATCATCGGGCCGCCGGCGGAGCGCGTGCTGGCCACCGTCTTCACCGTCGTGTTGACGCCGCCGGCCTGGCTAATCGAACAGCTGATGCGGCTTATCTTCCGGAACGGAGGGCTCGATCTGGACGCCCTCCAGGTCGTGCGGGACTCGGGGCAGCAGATCGAGCAGGGCCCGAAAGAGGACGCCTCAACGGCGCAGAAGGCCGGCGGGTATCTCCTCCGCTTCGTCGTCCTCGCCATCGCGCTTGGCGTGGTCGTGCTCGTCGTAGCCTGGTACACGCGCTTCCGGGCTCGGGCGCGAAATCGGCTCGAAAACGCCGGGGAATCGTCCTCGGCCGGGACCTTTTCTGGCGACCTGCGAGACCTCTTCGGTTCACTCTTCCGGCGCGGGAGCGCACGGCCCGGCGGCGCGGCGCCATCGGCGGCGCAAAGGCTCTATCTCGAAGTCCTGGCGAAGGCGGAGCAGACGGGGCACGCGCGCGAGCAATCGGTGACGCCGGAGGAGTTCAAGCCGGGGCTCCAGGATGCCTTCCACACCTCAGTGACCGACGACATCACGGCTGCCTTCGAGGACGCGCGCTACGGCGGACGGGAGCCCGACGCTCGCCTGATCGCCGAACTGGAACAGCGCTGGCGAGACCACCGGCCGAGCTGAGGCGCAGGCGCTCCGGGTGAGGCCGCTCAGGCCGTGATCAGGGCCCAGCCCTCACCGTGCTGGCGAACCCGCGGAGCGACGGTCGAGGTGTCTTCGCGAAGGGAGAAGGCGACATCCGCCTGGAGGCCGAGTTCGCCCAACTTCCGGGCGTGTTCGGAGGCCGCGAAGAGGCTTCCGGCTGGTTCGCCGATGTGAAGTCCGGCGCGCGTCGAATCGTCATAACGCGGGAGAGCGGCGGCGAGGGCGGCCGCGTCGCCGGGCTGGGCCGTCGGCGTGGCCGCCAGGATACGGCGGACGATGGCGCCGGCCGCTACGAAGTCTTCGAGGGCGAACCTGCGGGCGTAGGCCGTGCCGGCGCAGACGATGGCGACGCGCGGAAAGCCCCGGACGGCCTCCGCCACGGCGCCGGCATTGGCCAGCGCGCCGGTAAATACCGCGCCCCGGCCGGCGAGCTGACAGAGCACGCGCGTCCCGTTCGAGGTGAAGAGGACGCCGGCGCGTCCTCTGACGGCGGCGGTGCTCGCCTCCACTGGCGAATTTCCGTGGTCGAAGCCTTCGGGCCGGAGGCCGCCTACCTCGCCAAAGAGGACCGCGTTTTCCAGCGCCGCCGTCGCCCGGGCAAGCTCGATCTGGTCCGTGACGTAGAGCTGATCGAGCCCGTGCTCGAAGAGCGTCGCGATCGTCGTGGTCGCGCGCAGGGCATCGACGACGACATAACAGTCGGCGTCCATCGCCAGGGCCTCACCCGGGAGCATCGCGACATCGACGAAGAGCGCCATCGCCGCAAGCATGCGCCCCCAGAGGGATCTGATCACCTCTGGTGTATGCTGTGGGGGATGGATTCGCGGCCCGTCGGCATGTTCGATTCTGGCGTCGGCGGGCTGAGCGTGTACCAGGCGTTCCGCGCCCTCGCGCCCTCGGAAGATGTCGTTTATTTCGCGGACACGGCCTACTTTCCTTACGGACCGCGCCCCGCGGCGGAGGTGAGGAAGCGCGCATTCGCGGTGACGCGGCGGCTGCTGGATGCGGACGTGAAGCTCATCGTGGTGGCGTGCAACACGGCATCGGCGGCCGCTATCGATGACCTGCGGCAGGCGTTCCCGGTGCCCTTCGTTGGGATCGTGCCCGGGCTGAAGCCGGCGACACAGCGCTCGCGGTCGGGACACGTGGCGATTCTGGCGACGCCCGGCACGCTCGATGGCGAGCTGTTCGCACGCGTGGTCGCCGAATTCGGGCGTGGGACAACGGTCACGACTGTCCCCGGCGTGGGGCTGGCCGAACTGGTAGAAGGTGGGTTCACGGGGACGGCCGAAGCGGCGATAGCGGTAGGCGAGGCGCTCTCCCGTGCCGTGGGCGATGGCGCCGACACGGTGGTCCTCGGGTGCACGCACTACCATTTCCTGGCCGCCGACATCCTCCGCGTTTTCCCGGGCCTCGCGATCGTCGATACGACGGAGCCGGTGGCGCGGCGCTGCCTCCAGGTCCTGTGCGAGGCCCGGCTCGAGGCGCCTGTTGGCCGGATTGGCCACCTCGATCTGATCGTGACGGGCGATCGCGCGTCATTCAGGGGGGTGATGCGAACCCTGGGCTTCGCGCC
>JANMTH010000462.1:0-2853 GCA_031390305.1 Thermoflexaceae bacterium | reverse complement strand
CCCCACCCATGACCAAGGACACCGCTCCTTCCGCCAGCGTCATCAACCGCCGGCGCTTCCTCAAACGCGCCGGCGTGGTTGGCGTCACGATCCCGATGGCGGGCACGATCATCGCCGCGGCCTGTAGCCCCTCCGACCCGGCTCCCCCGCCGACGACGGTCGCCCTCGCGCCTCAACCCGGCTCCGGACCGGCCGGACCGACGCCGACGCCCTCCGGCCAGGTGTCGGTGCAGACCGATGACCACGCCAAGATGGACCTGAGCCATAAGAAGGGCGTCGAGGACTTCCTCAAGAACCAGACCCAGCCGCTGACGAAGGGCAAGGGGATGGTTGAACTCGCGCCGACACTCGAAGCGGGCGTGAAGGTCTGGAACCTCACGATCGACGAAGTGAACTGGGAGGTCGCGCCCGGCCAGTTCGAAAAAGGGCGTGGGTACAACAACATGATCCCGGGCCCAACCCTCCGCGCGACCGAGGGCGACACCGTGAGGATCAACGTCAAGAACAACCTGACCGAGAGCACCGCCGTTCACTGGCACGGCATCCGCCTGCCGAACAGTATGGATGGTGTCCCCTACGTGACCCAGGACCCGATCCCACCGGGCGGCACGTTCACCTACGAGTTCACGCTCCGGAACAACGGTTCGCACATGTACCACTCACACCACAACGCCGCGGACCAGGTCAACCGCGGCCTCCTGGGCGCGTTCATCATCGCGCCGAAGGACCCCGCCGCGTACCCGAAGTTCGACAAGGAGTACATCCTGATCTTGAACGACGTTGCCCTCGGCTTCACGATCAACGGAAAGGGCTTCCCGGCGACTGAAGCGCTGGTGGCGAAGAAAGGCCAGAAAATCGTCGTCCGCTGGATGAACGAGGGGATGATGTACCACCCCCTGCACCTGCACGGCCTGAGTATGGTCGTGTTCCAGCGGGACGGCTTCCCGATCAACCCGCCCTACGAATGCGACACGATCGATGTCCCGCCCGGCAACCGCTTCGACTGCATCATCGACTGCAACGAGGTGGGCATCTGGGCCTTCCACTGCCACATCCTCAGCCACGCCGATGCGCCCACCGGCTTCTTCGGCATGGTGACCGCGCTCGTGATCACGGAGTAGGGTCCTGGCGTCGGTCGCCCCAGGCACGACCAGGTGCGGGTTTGGGCGCCGCCCGGGCTACTTGACGACTATCTCGCCCTTCATCCGGGTGGGATGGATGTCGCAGCGAAAGTAGACGTTGGCCCCGGCCCCGGCCGATAAGAAGGTGAACGAGACGGAGGCCCCAGCGGACACGTTTCCGCTGGTCGCGCCAACGTTCTGTGTGAACTCCTTGTCCCGATAGACGGTGAAAGTATGGGGCGCGGCGCCCTTGTTCGAGAGCGTAATCTCCGCCTTCGAGGCCGCCTTCATCTCGAGCGTCGCTGGCTCGAAGGCGAAGTCCTTCGCCGTCACGGCAAACTTCACGGCTTCTGAGCCGCCGCTGGCGGCGGTCGTGGCCGACTTTGCGGCGGCCGTTGTGGCCGCGGCGGTCGCGCCGCCGTCGTCGTCATCATCGCCGCATGCCACCGAGGCAACTAGCGCCCCGGCCGCGAGCAAGACCATTCCTATCTGAAACTTCCCGTGCATGTTCCCTCCAGCCACAGAGGCAGAGTAGCGGAGTATGGGAGTAACGGGGTATCGGAGCGGCGTCCAGCGTTGGAGTAACGGCCTAACACGGGTGGCCCCGCTGGCATTCCGTTACTCCGGCAGAGGATACGGTGCGCTGCCGGACGGGAAGGGGCCGAGGCGTGGCGTTTGGCGGCGCCACGCTGGGCTCAGGGCCGTATCGCCACTTCGACCCAGACCGGGACGCCCGCTTCGAGCTGGTTGCCCTCCCGATCGAGGACGGGCGGCAGCAGCTCGCTCGAGGTGGTGACGCCCAGGCCGGCATCCGGGTCCCCCTTCGCTTCGGCGGCGGTCGCGTCCCATGCGCGTCCATTGGGCAGGATGACGCGGCCCGGAGCACGGCCGGTCAGGCCATCCAGGAGGTTGTCGAGCGGCATCTCCGCCCAGCCTTTCAGGTCACGGGCGACGGCCGGGCTCACGGGAACGAAGGCCACGAGCGGCCGCTCGGCCGTGTGTGCCGGCATCCGTTCGACGCCATTCACTTTGAGCGTGGCGTTGTGACTCCCGTGATGGCCCACCTTGTAGAAGGCCGTTCGCCCGAGCAGCTCAGCGATGTCCGGGCTCTCCTGGGTTGGGCGGGCGTCTCCAACTGGCCGCCAGTCACGGATGTCATCCCAGGAAAGCCAGTTGCCTACCTGGGCATCGCCCACGAAGAGGAGGATCGGCGCCGGGCCCCCGTTCGCCGAAGCGGACAATTCAAAGGCAAGGGCGAGGCTGGTGTTGTTCGTCAGGCTGTCGGCGCGGAGAGCGAACGCTTCGGCGG
The DNA here is from genome assembly GCA_031390305.1 of Thermoflexaceae bacterium. GTDB lineage: Bacteria > Chloroflexota > Dehalococcoidia > Tepidiformales > Tepidiformaceae > JANMTH01. The sequence continues at coordinate 423 of JANMTH010000462.1, read as the reverse complement.
AGGCGATCCAGTCATAGTCGATCCTCCGCCAGTGGCTCAGTTCCTCGAAGTACCCATCGAGGGCGCCGTACACTCCCGGTTCGGCGCGGACCGCCGCTTCGGCCCGCGCCAGGGGCACGCGGACCGTGCGGTCGAACGGGTAGGAGCGCGAAAGGGCGTCCTCATCCTCGGCGCTCAGCGCCGGGTCTCCAGTTTCACCGCTTGCGCCGAGGCCTCGCTCCATCGCCACGAAGGGCATCGCAACGGCATTGAATTCGGAGCGGCCCTCGGCCACGAACTGGAGCGTGATCCCCGCTCCTCGGCGGTCGTCCGCCTCCTCGGCGCCCGAATAGCTTTCGCGCCCCTTCTTCGAAGGATTCAGCTGGCGGAGGCGGTCGTCGTCGCGCGGTGGGCCGAGGACGTAGGCCATCGCCGCGCTGCCGG
>JANMTH010000454.1:0-9690 GCA_031390305.1 Thermoflexaceae bacterium | reverse complement strand
TCACGGCGACGTGGCGTCGAGAGAGATGGCCGCCGCCCCCTTCGGGGGAAACAGAATCCGGCTTACAGGCCCGCTGAACCCACTTTGTAGGCCAGAGGGGTGAGGCCTGAGGGTGTAGGAATTCCGCCTCATGGCCGCAGGAACAGCCGCGCTTCGGGGCCATCGACCTCGATCCGGTCGATAACCTCGCGCAGGGCGGCTTGCAGCGCTTCGAAGCCGAGGGCGTCCCATTCGCGCACCACCCGTTCGCGGAGGGCATCGAGGTGGCGGCGGCGTTCCGCCTCCGATTGCTGCGAGGCGATACGGCCGCGGGCCGCTTCCAGCTCATCCTCGATCACCTGGTGTTCGAGAGCCACCGTGGTCCCCAGCGCCTTCATCCGTTCCAGGGAGATGTGGCCGTGGGCGGCGTCGGCCACGATCTCTTCGAGCTGGCGGCGGTTCTTCCGGATCCGGTTCTCCACCTTCTCCACCTGCGCCATCACATCGAGCATGTACGAATCGACGTTACCGGCGCGGCGCACGCGGGAGACGGCCGGCGTGTCTTCGCCCAGGAACTCCCGCACGCGCGCTTCGAACTCGACGGAGCGCTGGGTGTTGTAGCCGCACGTGTTCTGGTTGGTGCGGCTTTCGCACTGGTAGTAGCGGTAGGCCGCGTGGTGCACCTCGCCGTCCTTCGTCGTCCACTTCTGCCGCCGGCTCACCCCGATCAGACGGTTGGAGCAGCGTCCGCAGTAGAGGAGGCCGCTGAGCAGGAAGGGCTGGACGCTCCGTTCCCGTTCGTTGGCGTGGTGTGTCTGGAGCCGCTCCTGAACCTCGCGAAAGTCGTCGGCGGAAACGAGCGGCGGGTGGCTTCCGGGCACCTTCACGCCGAACCGCGTATACGTCCCCAGGTAGGCACGGTTCCTCAGGATGTCCCGAACGGTCACCATGCTCCACTTCCCGCCTCGGCGCGTCGCCACGTTCTCGCCGTTCAGCTGCCCCGCGATCTTACGGATGCCCATCCCCTCCTGGATGTACAGGCGATAGATGTAGCGAACCACGACCGCCTCTTCGGGCACGAGATCGAGGCGGCGCCGCGGGCCAACATGGTAGCCATAGGGTGGGCGCCCCAGCACCTCGCCCCGGACGGCCTTCTTCCGCATAGCGCTGCGAACCCGTTCCGAGACGGGCGTACCCTCTCCGCGATCCGCCCAGGTAGTCACCAGCTCGCGGGCGACCTCCTTGCCGGTATGGATCGAGACGACCTGGGCGCCCGTCGCTTCTATCTGAAGGAGGCGCATAGCCGCCTGCCCGAGGTCGCCGCCGAGGACCCCGAGGCTATCGACGGCGACGACGGCGAAGCCCCGGTCAGCGCGCTGGAGGAACTGGAGCATCTGCCGGAAGCCAGCGTCGCGCGGTACCTGTCCGTCGGCGTCCAGGAACGTCCCGGCCACTTCGTAGCCCTGGTTGGCGCAAAATTCGAGGAAGGCGCGGTTCTGTTCGCCGACAGAGCGCTTTGCGCCCGCGCGTTTGGCCCCTTCGACGAAGTACCCGATCGCTTTCATCGCCTATCCGATCGAGAGGATGCGCTCGCAGTTGGGGCACTGGGCGAGGTCCATTGGGGCGAACGCCTTGCGGCGCAGGGCATCGGGGATGGAGATACGGCAGCCGGAACAGGTGCTTCCGTTCAGCCGCGAAACGGCCATGCCGCCCTTACGCCGGCGCAGGTCTTCGTAGAGGTGCAGGCCGCGGGGTGTGACATTCGGCTTCTGGATCTCGCGTTTGGCTTCGGCCCGGGTGATCAGGTCCTGGAGGCGGTGAGCTTCGTGGCGCAGCGCGTCCTGAGTCGTGTGCCACCGCGCTTCGTGCGCGGCCACGGCCTTCGCTGTCTCGCGATGGTCGCGGTTCGCGGCCTCGGCGTTGTCGAGCGCCTGGATGAGGGTATCTTCGAAGCGGCTCCGCATCGCCTTCTGCGTCTCGACCTCGTGCTGGAGGCTGGTCAGCTCCTTCGGGTTCTTGATCGAACCGTCGTAGAGGCGCCCTTCTTCGCGGGCGATCCGGTCGCTGATGTCCTCCACCTCGGCCTCGGCGCGGCGCTGCTCGCGGCGGGCGGCTTCGAGCGTGACTTCCCGTTCGATGAGGAGGCGGCGGGCCTCGTTGAGTTCGTCATCGCCGAGCAGGCGGCGTTCGATATCGGCAAGCGCCGCCCGGTACGAGGCGAGTTCGTCGTCGATCGCCTGGAGCGAGAGAAGCTCGAGGACCTGGCTCATGGGATTCGCCCACCTTCTGCCTGGCTCGGCGCCCAGAAGGCTAACCGTAACGCTAAGAGTACCGACGCTCCCTTCGCCCGTAAACGCTGTTCTCCGTTCGTTGCCCGAATCGTCACCAACTCGCGGCCTTTATGGCACCCGGACCGAACGAGAACGGGCGAACCGGGGGAACGGACGGAGCTGTGGCGTTTCGAGGGTGCCCTATACTGTGAACACCTCCACCCCGCGAGGTTCCCGATGTTGTTCAACGTCTCGCAGCTCCTCCGCGAACCCGTCGGGTCCACGCGGCGCCACGTCCTTGAACCGGATCCACCCGTCCACCGCGGCGAGGCACGGCTGCTTCGCGTTCCGTCGGGCATCCTCGTCGAGTGTTCGGCGGAGGTGGTGATCGAGGATCGCTGCAGCCGCTGCCTCACGCCCTTTGGCTATCCCGAGCGCATCTCGTTCGCGGAGACCTTCGTCCAGCGGGTGGATGTCCAGACAGGCGCGCGCCTCGATGAGCCCGAGGAGCCGGACAGCTTCGCGATTGACGCCAATCACACGATCGACATTACGGAGGTGGTGCGGCAATATACGGAGATGGCCGCAGCGATGCAGCCCCTCTGCAGGACCGATTGTCCGGGCATCTGCCCGGATTGTGGGACCGACCTCACTCTTGAAAGTTGCGCCTGCTCCCGTTCGCCGATCGACAGCCGTTGGGCGGCACTCGCCGCCCTCAAGTTTTCCGCGAATGGCTAAGCACGTGAAGGAGACCATCTATGCCACCGCTGCCCAAGCGGAAGTATCCCAAGTCGCGCCAGGGGAAGCGGCGGAGCCACCTCGCGGTCAAGATGCCCCATATCGTGAATTGCCTACGCTGCAAGAGCCCGCGCCTCTCCCACACGGCCTGCCCGGTCTGCGGGACGTACCGGGGGCGGGAAGCGGTAGCCATGCCCAACCCCGAACTGGACAGCTGACAACGGCCGCACCCGCCGAAACACCCTTCCTCGTCTTCACCGACCGCATCCACCCGGACCGGGCGTTCGTCTTCCCCGGGCAGGGCGCGCAGTCCGTTGGCATGGGGAAGGACCTCTACGACGCCTTCCCCTCCGCCCGCGAACTCTACGATCGCGCCGACGAGATCCTCGGCTTCAAGCTGAGCAAGATCTGTTTCGAAGGCCCGGAAGAAGAGCTCCAGCAGACACGGAACACCCAGCCGGCCATCGCCGTCACCAGCCTCGCGCTGCTCAAGGTGGCGACGGAACTGAACCCCGCACTCCTCAACCGGCCCGCCTTTGTAGCGGGTCATTCGCTGGGCGAGTACTCGGCCCTCGTCGCCGCTGGCGGGCTCTCCTTCGACAACGCGATCCGGCTCCTCCGCGCGCGCGGCGAACTGATGCAACAGGCGGGCGCCCAGAACCCCGGCACCATGGCCGCCGTCCTCGGGCTCGATATCGCCGATTGCGCCGACGCCTGCCGGGAAGCTGGCGCCGAGATCTGCAACGTCAACGCGCCCGGCCAGATCGTCATCGGCGGAAGGCGTGAGGCCGTTGTCCGCGCGTTGGACTACGCCAAGGCGCGGGGCGCCGCGAAGGTCATCCCCCTCTCGGTCAGTGGCGCCTTCCACAGCTCACTGATGAAGCCGGCGGCCGAAGGCATGGTCCACCACGTCGCCACCGCGACGATCACCGACCCTCGCATCCCCATCGTCGTGAACTGCACGGCTACGCCCACCACCGACGCCCTCGTCATCCGGAACGAGCTGATCGACCAGGTCATGAGTCCCGTTCAGTGGAGCAACACGGTGGACTTCATCGGTTCCAAGGGCGTCGAGACGTTCATCGAATTCGGCCCCGGCCGCGTCCTCACGGCGATCATCAAGCGGATGCTGCGCAAAGCGACCTGCATCAACGTCAACGACGCCACTTCGGTGAGTTTCCAGCTCTAGCAGGGTGCTGCGAAAGGGTACGATTGGGGACGAAGTCGACAATAACGCATCGCTCAGGGTAATTTCCCGAGTCTAGCCTTCGGGACGAAGGATATGACGCCTGAGTTTTTCATCACCCTGCTAGAGGATCACGTTCCGGCCCCGCGAGCGGAACGTATGTTTGAGCGGACATCACCTTACGGACGGCTGGAGCGGCGTCGCGACCACTGTCGCGCCCTGGCCTATGGTCACACCGTTCCACGACAGCGTGCCGACCGCATCGAGTTCACAGCGGAACCTACTGTTGCCCTGGCGGAACCGCGAAAGCCCGTCGGGACAGGTCCACTCAAGGTAGTTCGAGCCGAACCATCGCCGACGCACGTCTTCCAGTTCGGTGGAGGTGATCTTTCGCGCCCCCTGGCTCGAGAGGAGGAACAGCTCGGGCTCCGGAGGATCGCCCACACAGACTGTTGACGGCGGAGCCGTCCACACACGCCGTTCAATGAGCGCTTCTGTCCCGTCTGGAGAGAGATCGACCGGCAGAAGCCCGGCGCCAGCGCCTTCGAGGCGGGCCACCAGGTTCCAGGTGACGAGATCGCGGAGCTCTACCATCGGCCAGTTGTCGCATCCAACGGAGCGGTCTTTTGGAGCCAAAGCGACCGGGCTTGCGTCGGCGCTGAATACGTCTGGAGTCGAGATGACGCGCGTCAACCTGTCGCTGTCAACATCAACCAGGTACGACGACCCTGTTGACGACGAGAATCTCCAGAGGACGAGGACAAGGTTGGAGTTGTCCAGCCAGCGCACGTCGCCAGGAACGCCCAGTCCTTCCCGGAGCCGCACATCGGCACGATAGAGCGCGTACTGCTTCGCGCCCGACGCCAGATCCAGGACCAGCAACTGGCCAGAATCCGGTCCAGCGCACCCTCCGTTAAAGCACTCGCCGATCGGCCTGGTCGTCACCGCGACCCGAGACCGGTCGGGGCTTACAGCGAACGACAGGACTTCCGCACTTGCTTCGAACACGACACGACCCGAGGCTCCGCTGGCAAGGTCGTGCTCGCGAATGGTCAAATCGTCATCGAGCAACACATTGCCGTCACTAAGATCGAGATCTCCCCATCCCCTGGCGACATCTCTCTGCCAGCCGACACTGCCGGCGGCATCGACGCGGGAGAGCTTCCACGCGCCGACAGCCGATCGAGCGAGAATGAGCATGGCGTCGCCGGGCCGGGGCTCGCTGGGCCGGGCGGTTGGCGAGGCGACCGCGGTCGTGGTCTCACTCGGCCGGGCCGTTGGCGACGCGACCGCGGTCGTGGTCTCGCTGGGGGTGGTCGTGGTCTGGTCGTGAGGCGTTGCGGGCCCCGAGGTCCCGGACGAGCAGTTCACGCAGAGAACCAGGAACACGCCAATCAGAGCCGCCCGCCGTAACGTTCGTTTTGCGATCAGGTCCCCTCCAATCTCTCTGTCGGGAACTCTTCAGGGCAGGCTAGTCGGTACTCTCAACCGCCGAAAACGGCCAAACGGTCCCAGCCGGAGGGTCCGTTGGTCCTTCGTTGCAAGCCTACGGTGGGATTCACTACAACTCCAAGAGGGAGTTGGAAGCCAGATCGCCCAGCGGGAACCCGATTTACGCCCGCGCCGATGGCGGGACCGCCGGCAGCTCCTGGCGCAGCTCCACCATCGGCCCGAACAGGTCACCCATCCGGTCTACGCGCTCTAGGACGTCTGGCGCCTCGAAATGCAGCAGGGCCGCATTCCGTGTCTCCGCGCACTCCGCCACCTCGTCCCACGTCAGTGGAGTCGAGACCGATGGGACCTCCCGCGCCCGCAGCGAGTAGACGCCGATCGTCGTCTTGTGCTGATCGTTCTGGGACCAATCGACGAAGACCTTCCCCGTGCGCATCGCCTTGCTCATGTTCGAAACCACGCCCTTCGGGTTCCGCCGCTCAAGCAGGCGGGCGACGGCGTTGGCGAACGGCTTCGTCTGCTCGTAGGTGGCCGGCGTGTTCAGCGGAAGGTAAACCTGCATCCCCTTCGACCCCGATGTCTTGGGGAAGCACTGGAGGCCGAGCGGTGCGAACAGCGTTCGCAGTTCGAGCGCGATGTCGCAACATTCGACGACGCTCGCCGGTGCGCCCGGGTCGAGATCGAAGACGACGGAGGTCGGCTGTTCCACGTTCACCGCGAGCGCCAGCGATGGGTGGAGTTCGAGCGCGGCAAGGTTCGCCAGCCAGACCAGCGTGGCCAGGTCATCGGCCAGGATGAAGCCGATGTCGCGTCCGCTGCTGCCGCTGTGAATCGTCGAACGATGGACCCACATGGGCGTATGGGATGGAGCGTCCTTTTCGAAGAAGAACGCGCCCTGCGAGCCGTCGGGGTAGCGCTTTCGCGTCATCTGGCGCCCTCGGTAGTGGGGCAGCGCAAAGGGCGCGATGCGCGTGTAGTAGTCGATCACCTGAGCCTTGGTGAACCCCGTCGGGTAGAGCGGCTTGTCGAGGTTCGTCAGGGAGAGTTGGCGCCCCTCGACGGTCACGCCGGCCGATTGCCCGTTGGCCGCCGCTGGACGGGGCTCGCGAGCCGCCTTCCGGCCGCCGGGGCCAACCCGGCCAACCACCTCGCCGCTCGCCGGGCTCTTCCCGCCCGTGTTTTCGAGCACGACATCCCGCGCCGGCTTATCCGTGCGCAATCCCTTGAACGAGGGGTGGCGAAGCGTCCCCGCGTCCGTCCATTCGAGAAAATCGACCTCCGCCACCAGTTCCGGCTCGGCGAAGACAGCTCCCGCTTCGGGAACGCCCACGTCGAACGGACTCTCGGCCCGGCGCCGCTGCCCGAGCTGCTCCATCAGGTGGGCGAGCAGGCGGTCGTTGAAGCCCGTCCCGACCTTGCCCGCGAAGTGGAACCGCTGGGCCACGCCAGCCGCCGCCGCATCGGCGCTCGTACGGTCGAAGTAGCCCAGGAGCAGCGCCCCGAGCGTCTGGCAACGATTTCCCGCGCCCGGCGTCCAGCCACCGATGACGAACTCCTGGCTCAGGATGTTCTTGTGCTTTGTCCAGGCGCCGGAGCGGCGGCCCGGCTCGTAGGCGCTCTCCAGCCGCTTCGCGACGATGCCCTCCAGGCCGCTCATCTTTATCCCTTCGAGGATCTCTTTTGGCTCTCCGCTGTAGAACGGCGGCGTTCGCCAGAGCGGGCCGTTCAGGTCCAGCTCCTCCAGCAGCCGCCTTCGGTCGCTGTACGGCAGCGCCATCGTGGAACGGCCATCGAGGTAGAGCAGGTCGAAGACCATGTAAACGATCGGCGTCTCCGCCATCCGCCGGCGGACGTCCCCCGGACGGGAGAGGTTCAGCCGGTTCTGCAGCCGTTCGAAGCTGGGCACGCCCTGGTCGGTGAACGCCACGATCTCGCCGTCGAGGATCACTTCGCGCGCCCCGAGCGATGCTCCAAGCTCGTGCAGCTCGGGAAACTGCTTCGTCAGATCGAGCAGGTTGCGGCTTTGCAGGCGGATGCGCCCACCATCGACGAAGGCCAGTGCCCGCACGCCGTCCCACTTGGTTTCGTAGGCGAACTCCTCCGCCGCCCGGGGAAGTTCGCTGCCCGGCTTCGCCAGCATCGGTTCGATGGTCTTCGGCATCGGTTCGCGCTTCGGGTCCTGGGGAGGGTCCATCCGATGGATCATCCAGTTCTTCCCGTCCGTCCGGAAGAGGACGTACTTGCCCTGCACCCTCCGGCCGTGGAGGACCACCTGGACTTCGTCCTCCCACCACTTCACCAGGTCGTATGTGCCCCTGTCCCAGAGGATTACGTTGCCCCCGCCGTAGGCGTCCGCCGGGATCTGCCCCTCGAAGTCGATGTAGGAGAGCGGGTGGTCCTCTGTCTGAACGGCGAGGTGGTTCACCTTCGGGTCGGGTGGGATCCCCTTGGGCACGGCCCAGGAGGGGAGGACGCCATCACGTTCGAGGCGGAAGTCCCAATGCAGGGCCGTCGCGTGGTGCTCCTGGACGACGAACCGCGGTTTCTCCGAAGGTTCCGGCGCGAATTCGCCTGACGGCTCGGCGGTCTTCGAGAAGTCGCGCATCTCACGGTAGCGGCCGAGACGGTCCATCCTTCGATTCTAGACGCAGTCGCACGGAGGCGGAGGGCAAGCGGCGCGACTTTGGTCGTTTGCGGCGGGGCTGCGGTAGAATGCCGTCCGTGCCCGGGCACCGTCCTGGCACGGGCCAACCGCCGGCGTGGCGGAATGATCACTTCGAGGTGTTGGAGATGTCCACCAAAGAGATCGGCCTCCCCGTCGATGAGAGCTACGCGCCGCCAGCTCGCGTGGTCGATGGCGCGCTTGTCACGTCGCTTGAGCAGTACGCCGAGCTCTACCGCCGCAGCATCGAAGAGAGCGACGCCTTCTGGACGGAGATGGCGAACACCCACCTGCAGTGGATGGTGCCCTTCACAACCGTCTCCGAGGAGGACCTTCCGGCGGGCAAGATCGCCTGGTTCCTCGGCGGCAAACTGAACGTGTCGGTGAACTGCCTCGACCGCCACCTCGCCACCCGAGGCGACAAGGTGGCCTTGCTCTGGGAGGGCGACGAACCAGCCGACAACCGGACGATGACTTATCGCCAGCTCTACGAGGAGACCTGCCGTCTGGCGAACGTCCTCCGCGCGAAGGGCATCGGCAAGGGCGACCGCATCGCGATCTACATGGGCATGGTGCCCGAGTTGGTCGTCGCGATGCTCGCCTGCGCCCGCATCGGCGCCGTCCATTCCGTCATCTTCGGCGGCTTCAGCGCCAGATCGATCCGCGACCGCGTGGACGATTCGAGCTGCAAGGCGATCATCACCCAGGACGAGGGCCGCAGGGGCGGCCGGCCCGTGGCCCTCAAGCAGAACGTCGATGAGGCGCTTGCCGAACCGGGCCACACGATCGAGTTCGTCCTCGTTTACCAGCGTTCGCAGACGGCGGCGGCGCCGATGACCGCCGGGCGCGATAGCTGGTGGCACGACGAAGTGCCGGGGCAATCCGCCACCTGCGAGCCGGAGGTAATGGACGCCGAAGACCCCCTCTTCATCCTCTACACCTCGGGCTCGACGGGGAAGCCGAAGGGAGTCCTCCACACGCAGGCCGGCTATCTGCTCTTCGCCACCATCACCTTCAAGTACGTGTTCGACTACCGCGAAGACGAGATCTTCTGTTGCGCCGCCGATGTCGGCTGGATTACCGGTCACAGCTACATCGTCTATGGGCCGCTCTCCACTGGCGCCACGAGCACGCTCTTCGAATCGATCCCGACCTACCCCGACGCCGGCCGCTACTGGGACATGGTCGACCGCCTCGGGATCAACATCCTCTACACGGCCCCAACAGCTATCCGGGCGATCGCCCGTGAAGGCGACGAATACGTGACGAAGTACAGCCGGAAGTCCCTCCGCGTCCTCGGTTCCGTCGGCGAGCCGATAAACCCCGAGGCCTGGCGTTGGTACTACAACGTCGTCGGAGAGGGCCGCTGCTCCGTCGTCGATACCTACTGGCAGACGGAGACT
>JANMTH010000403.1:0-4912 GCA_031390305.1 Thermoflexaceae bacterium | reverse complement strand
CCGGCGGCACCACGCCCACCAGATCCACAGGGTTCCCGCCATGGAATCCAACAGCGGACCATCGATGGAAGAAGCACGCTGCCTGTGAATCGCCAAAGTTAATGCGCGGCTTGGGGGCGCAGATTGCCGGAGTGACGCCGGGTGCGATCGCCAGGGTGATGCCAGGATCGCCAGAGTCATGCGTGGTGCTCGCCGCGGGCGCGGGTGAGGGCTCCGCGAGTATCGCGCGGCGAGTGCATGCCAGGGTGAACACGGTCAGCGCCTTGCGACTGCGGTTCTCTGAGAAGGGATCGCCGGCCTCCAGGATCAGCCGCGGCGGGGCCGTCCAGTCACCTACGCGCCGGAGACGGAGCAACGCATCCTCGCGAAGCTGGACGAACCACCGCCCGCAGGGCACGGCTCGTGGAGTGGCCGCTCTCGCCGGAAGCTGGACATGCCACGAATATCCTGTACCCTCCCGTCTTGCGTTCCGGCGCTTCACACCCGCCGCCGGTGCTCCGTCCAGTGCGAGAAGTGGGTGTTCGATTCAAGCCGAGGAGACCCTGACAACGATACGACGCCAACGGCGGGCCTACCTTGGGCCTAGCGCCCCGCGCGACTCGCCAAAGCTTATAGGATAGCCGGGTACTGGATTCTGCACCGGTCCGGGCGAGTTTCGCCAGAACGCCGTCCGTTGCGAGCGATGAAGCCGACGCAACCGTGAAGAAGATGGGAGGAGGACAGATGGAGCGAGTGAGCGTCATTGGCGCCGGATATGTGGGTTTAGTAACAGCGGCCTGTCTGGCCGAGTTGGGTCATGACGTGACCTGCGCAGAGACGAATCCCGAGCGACTGGCACCATTGCTCGAGTTCAAGCCCCCTTTTTACGAGCCCGAGCTCGACGACCTGGTTCGACGCTGGGGTGATGCCGGCCGGCTCAGGTTCTCGGGTTCCGCAGTCGCCTCAGTTGCCGACTCGCGGTTCATATTCCTCGCCGTGCAGACCCCCTCGGGCGAGGACGGCAGCGCGGACACATCGTTCCTGTTCGCGGCTCTCAGCGAGATTGGTCCCGCGCTCAGGCCGGAGTCGATCATCGTTATCAAGTCCACGGTCCCCGCAGGTACGGGTGATGAAGCCGCCGCGTTCCTCGCGCGACGTGGTTATCCGGGAAGTCTGGTCTCGAACCCGGAATTCCTGCGTCAGGGGTCCGCAGTACGCGACTTCTTGGAACCGGACCGGGTGGTGGTTGGAGCCGAGAATCCCGAAGCTGCTCAAGCGATCACTGCGCTTTACCAGAGACTCGAGGCGCCAACAATCGTCACTTCGAGGCGCGCCGCCGAGATGGGCAAGTATGCCGCGAATGCCTTGCTGGCGACCCGCATCTCCTTCATGAACGAGGTGTCCGCCATCTGCGAGCAGTACGGCGTGGACATCGAAGAGGTTGCCAACATCGTGGGACATGATGCGCGGCTCGGGCGCGGCTATCTCCGAGCGGGGCTGGGTTGGGGGGGATCCTGTTTCCCCAAGGACGTCCGCTCCCTCGCTTCGATGGCTCGGAGCGTCGGCCTGCAGCCGCACATCCTCACCGCCGTCGACAGCGTGAACCGGGCACAACGGCAAAGGGCATTTTCCCGCCTCCGTGAGGCGGTCCTGCTGGATGGCCACGCAGACCCAACGGTCTGCATCTTGGGATTGTCGTTCAAGCCGAACACCGATGATCTGCGTGAGTCGCCGGCAATCGACGTGATGCGTGGACTGCTGGAAGAAGGCGTGCGTGTTCGCGCGCACGATCCCTCGGCGATGACGGGGGCACACCGGTTGCTGCCAGCCGCCACGTACCACGAGTCGATCCATGAGGCTGCGCTCGGTGCTGATGCGCTGCTACTTGCCACCGAATGGCCCCAGTACCAGAAAATTGACTGGATCTCAGTTCGTGAGGCGATGCGGGGGCGGACGGTCTTCGATGGACGGAATGTGCTGGACGGGCCGATGCTGCGCACCATCGGATTCCGGTACGCGTCGTTCGGTCGTCCTCTGCCTGAAGACCTGTCCGTTCAGCCCGCGATCGGGCAGGAGTGTGAACTGGCTTTCGGCAAATGACCGCCGTGGGGCCCGCCGCGACCCGGGCCGAGGGTCCCACAATCGGGGCGCGCGTACGCGTCGCAGGGAAGTTCCTGTTCGCCGGCGACGAAAAGCTCTACGTGCGCGGCGTAACGTACGGCACGTTCGCGCCCGCCTCGGATGGGGCGCAGTTCCCATCGCCCCGACGCGTCGCGTCCGACTTCGCCCAGATGGCGGAGGCCGGGGTGAACGCGGTCCGCGTCTACACCGTGCCGCCGCGCTGGCTGCTCGATCTTGCTAGCGAGCATGGCCTCCGGGTGATGGTCGGGCTACCCTGGGAAGAGCATGTCGCCTTCCTGAGCGACCGTGCCGCCTGCCGCCGGATCAGGCAGCAGGTCCGCGACGGCGTGGCTGCCTGTGCCGGCCATCCCGCGGTGCTCTGCTTCGTCATCGGCAATGAAATTCCAGCGCCGATCGTCCGCTGGCAGGGGAAGAAGCGAGTCGAGCGCTTTCTTCGCCTCCTCCATAAGGAAGCGAAGGTGGTCGATTCGGACGCGCTCGTGGCCTACGTCAACTATCCGACGACGGAATACCTGGACGTCTCGTTCTCGGATCTGGTCTGCTTCAACGTCTATCTTGAAGTCCCTGAGCAATTCGACGCGTACGTCGCCCGACTGCAGAGTCTCGCTGGCGAGCGCCCGTTGCTCCTGACGGAACTCGGCTTCGACAGCAGCCGCAATGGAGTGCAGGCTCAAGCTGAAGCGTTGGATTGGCAGGTCCGCCATGCGTTCGCTGGCGGATGCGCCGGAGCATTTGTCTTTTCGTGGACGGATGAGTGGCACCGCGGGGGTCACGAGGTCAAGGACTGGGATTTTGGTGTCGTGGACCGTGACCGGGCGCCAAAGCCGGCGCTCCGTGCCCTCAGCGCAGCCTTCGCGGACGTGCCGTTTCCGGCGAACCTGGATTGGCCACGAATCAGCGTCGTGGTCTGTAGCTATAACGGCGAGCGGATCATCCGCGACTGCATGGAGGGCCTCGCACGCCTCGATTACCCTGATTTCGAGGTCATCGTGGTGAACGACGGCTCCAGGGACCGAACCCCCCAGATCGCGGCCGAGTATGGAGTGCGCCTGATCAGCACCGAGAACCGAGGGCTGAGCAACGCTCGCAATACTGGGATGGAAGCGGCCACGGGCTCGATCGTCGCCTACACGGACGACGATGCGCGCCCCGACCCGCACTGGCTCCGGTACATCGCATGGACGTACATGACAACGGAGCACGCCGCCGTCGGCGGTCCGAACATCGCACCGCCAGGTGATGGACCAATCGCGGACTGTGTAGCGAATGCACCGGGCGGGCCGGTCCAGGTGCTGCTCTCGGATACAGTGGCGGAGCACATCCCGGGCTGCAACATGACCTTCCGAAAGGAGTGCCTGCAAGCTATCGGCGGATTCGATCCCCGCTATCGCACGGCGGGTGACGACGTCGACGCGTGCTGGCGAATCCTCGACCAGGGCTGGACCATCGGTTTCCACGCAGGGGCGATGGTCTGGCATCATCGTCGCAACTCGACGAAAGCGTTCTGGAAACAGCAGATTGGATACGGCCGCGCCGAGGCGCTACTCGAAGCGAAGTGGCCGGAAAAATACAACCTGGCCGGTCACCTCCGCTGGCATGGGCGCCTCTACGGGAAGGGCCTCACGCTTATCCTCGGAAGCAGGGCGCGGATTTATCACGGCAGCTGGGGCAGCGCTCCCTTCCAGTCCGTCTACGAGCCTGCTGCTAGCCTGTTTCGTTCGCTGCCACTCATGCCAGAGTGGTACATCGTTTTGGCCGGCCTTTGCGCGCTGGGGCTGACCGGCCTCGCCTGGTCGCCGCTGCTGTTTGCCTGGGTCTTGGCGGCGGTGGCCCTTGCCCTGCCGATGGCCCAGGCAGCGAAAAGTGCTCGCGCAGCATCGTTCACGAGTCATCCGCGCGGCGTCCGCCGCATCGAGCTTCGTGCACTGACCGCCCTCTTCCATCTCATGCAACCCGCGGCACGGTTGAAAGGCCGCATGAAGCACGGACTGACGCTTTGGCGAAGACGCGGATCGCGGCGATTGGCATGGCCGGTGCCTTCGCAACAATCGCATTGGAGCGAGGACTGGCGACCGGGCGATTCCTGGCTCAGAACGCTCGACCGGCGACTTCGCTCGATGGGCGCCGTGCCCTTCCACGGCGGTTCATTTGATGCTTGGGACCTCGAAGTTCACGGCGGATTGGTCGGCGGCGCCAGACTGCTCTCGACCGTTGAGGAGCATGGCTCCGGGAAGCAGATGCTTCGATTCCGGGTCTGGCCGCGTTTTTCACCAGTGGCGCTGTTGGTGACGGCGGGCCTCGCCGGCTTGGCGGCTGCGGCGGCCGCCGATCAGGCGGTTGTCGCCGCTCTGCTGCTCGGTGGGGCCGGCTCGGTCCTGCTTGCCGAGCAGATCCTGAGTGCCGGTATGGCTTGCGGAGCACTCCGGCGCGCCGTCGCCGAGTTGAAGGAGCAGGTTTCGTGATCCGGACCGTCCGGGTGTTGCGCTATGCCCTGCCGTATTGGCCCGGCTGGCTGTTGGTTGCGATGGTTACGCTGCTCACGACCATTCTTGCCCTGTTGGAACCGCTGCCCATGAAGATCCTCGTCGACCAGGTCCTCGGCGGCCAAACAGCGGGCGGCATGCTGGGCGCCATCATCGATGCGCTGCCGGGTGCTTCGAGCACCGAAGGCTTACTGATTTGGGTGACATTGGTCGGTCTTGTGGTATTCGCGGTTCACAGCGCGAGCGACGTCATCCTGACCTTCACCTGGATCCGTGTGGGTCAGCGAATGGTGTACGACCTCGCGGGC